>DATCFX010001141.1:0-2215 GCA_036509275.1 Pirellulales bacterium
CGTTGTCCGTGGTCCGTTGTCCGTTGTCCGTTCGCAAGCGGCTATGCACTACTGACCACCGACCACTGACCACTGACTATTGACCACCCAGATTCGCATTTCGGCCAGGGCTTGGGCACAACCGACGTAAACCCGGTCCCATGCGCTGCCACCGTAGGCTCGATTGGCCGGCAAGGCGCGGACACGCGAGTGCAGTGTGGTGGCGGCAACCAAGAGTTCGGTGCGCGCCAGTTGCGGCGTCGAGCGGTCGCGGCAAAATCTTGCCAGTACGAGCCGATCATCGGCCAGGCCGCGTTGGGCGAGCGCGAAGTCTGCTGTCGTGCAGATCCCCGACTCAAGCACTGCGTCGTAGGCTTTCACCAGTTGATTGCTCCAGAGCACCGCACGCTCGAGCGCCCGAAGCTGCGCGCGGGAATCGCCGGCGGCGCGTGCGCACTGGGCGTCCGCCCAGGCGCGCCAGCGCTCGGCGAAGGCCAGAGTCTCCTTCTCGCCACCGCGGGCGGCGTACTCGTAAAGTGCCCGTACTTTCCGACAATGTTGATCGGCCACTGCTTGCAGCCGCGACCATTGCTCCAACTCCAGTGAACAATCACGCGTGAGCGTGGCCCATTCAATCCGGGCGAGGCATGGTTCGGCGAGGGCCTCGAGTCCGGCGTTGAACGACAGCGTGGCTTCGGTTTCGTAGTGACTCACATAGGCGTCGGCCAGCAAATCCGCCCAGGCGATACGAATTTTGAGGTTCGCCAACTGGTCTGCAGGGCGGCGCATGTCGTCTGCCAAATCCGCGCAGGCCTGTGCCAGCCGGCAGCCTACGTGCGCCAGGTCGAGCATTTCGCCGCCCCGCTCTTCGCGTCGATGACGCGCGTCGATTTTGTCGAACGCACCGCGCAGCAACCGCACGTGCTCTTGCAAGGCAACGCGCCGGGCCGCCGGATCATGCCGCACCCGAGCGATGGCCAGCCGAACGTCGCGCGCCATTTCAGCGGAAGCCGGCAACTGGCCCGGGCGGATTTTCAATGCTCGCCAATCGCCGTCGGAGATCGCAACCAGGCGTGCAGCCGCCACGAGCCAGCCGTCCATCTTCGCTTGTTGCGTCGGCAACTCCCGCCGGAGTTGGCCTTCGTCCGGCAGGGGCAGCGGTCCCGACGGAAATACTTCGTCGAACGTTGGTTCCCCGGCCGGGCGCGTGCTCTTGGATGAGTTCGCTGCGGGGGATACCTCCGGTTGGCCGCACACCGGCACCGGCAGACTCAAGGCAAGAAGTGCGTAAAGGAATGCCGTCAGGAAAACGTCGATGCGTCGCGCCCCAGCAGGTTGAATCATGTCTGCTCTTGGTATTTACGTACTGAAGCAGCGATGGCAAGGATCGCCTGCTTACATCGGAACATGGAGAAATCCGCAGACCCTCGAGACGAAGATCCCGGCCCCAAGCAGCGCGATCGTTCCCGTCAGCACGCGGTCGACCCAAGGATGGTGGTCGTGCGATACCCGTCCTAGGAAGATCGCCCAGGCGCAGCCGTAAGTCAAGAAATTGCCGGCGGCGATGACGAAGAACATTCCGGTTCAACGCGCAGGCAAGGGCTGCGAAGTCATGTGCCAGATCGAGCCGGCCGCTCCCACGCGCGACGTTCCCGGCAAATACCGCAGCGATGCAGCTCGCAAACGTCACGAAAGAAGGCACTTCAGCACGGTCTCGCGACGGATGCAGATCCCCTGTTTCGAGGCAGCCCCGCGAGCATCGCGGCGGCTTCGAACCCGCGCAAGAAACAGCCCCCACGCGGCCGGGAATCGGTGGCGTGGGGGGCTGATATCGCAAGTGGTCGGGGCCGGGGTCGAACCGGCGACACACGGATTTTCAGTCCGTTGCTCTACCAACTGAGCTACCCGACCGATCAGCCCGTGAGGGGCTGGGGGTCGCTTCGACTATCCGGCAAGGCGCAAATGCCGGCGTGGCTTGGGCTTGGTTGCCAGCCGCAAACTTCCGGGATGGCCGAGTGAATAACAGTACCAGGAAAATGGTCCAAAACAAGCCCGTCGGACGTGTTCGGCTGGCCCGGCGAAAGCAGGACCCGCGGTTGGCACTCGAAATGCACCCGGCTCTTGGTCGGGGACAACCGGGCGACCTTAGGATCGAACGAAAAATAACTTCTCCGCAAAACCCTCGCCCCTTGCGGGAGAGGGCAGGGAGAGGGGCCGGCAAAAACGGAAGTTATTT
>DATCFX010001142.1:0-1396 GCA_036509275.1 Pirellulales bacterium
GAAGGTGCTGGGCAAGTACGGCCGGCAAAACCCCGACGGCGGTTGGGACACGTACGACCCGCGCTCCAAAGAGCACAAGCTACTGCCCGGCTCGCAGATCGTGATGGCCGGCGAGTACTCGCGCATGCAGGATACGTTCCATAGTCTGACGTTCGGCCTGGCCCTGGCCAGCTTGCTGATGTACTTCCTGATGGTCGGCCTGGACCGCTCGTTCATCGTGCCGCTGACGGTGATGTTGGTGGTGCCGGTTTCGCTGGGCGGCGTGCTGCCCACCCTGTACCTCACTGGCACGGCGCTGAACGTGCAGTCGCTGCTGGGCATCGTGTTCGTCGTGGGCATCAAGGTGGCCAACACGGTGCTGATGACCGACTTCGCCCAGGAGCTGCGGCGCCACGAGGGCCTGTCGCCGACCGAAGCCATTCGCAAGGCGGCCTCGATCCGCGTGCGGCCGGTGACGATGACCGCCTTAGCGGCGTTCTTCGCCATGATTCCGGCGGCGTTTGCCCTGGAGCGTGGCAGCGAAGCCAACGCCCCGCTGGCCCGCGCCATCCTCGGCGGCCTGATGGCCGGCGAGCCAGCCACGCTGTTCGTGCTGCCCTGCTTGTATTCGCTCCTGGTGCGCGATAAGAAGGGCGCGAAGCCTGACGCCCGCGCGCATCACGGGCCGGAAACCATGGCTGAGCCAACCCCCGATGCCGGCTGGCCGGCGGCGGGGCACGAGGCGCTCGGCCATGCGGAAATCGTCTAGGCCCGACAGAATCGCAGGCCTCTGGGCCGATCGTGCGGCGTCTGTTTCTTGATCCAACCCACACCCTGGGCTAGAGCACCATGACAGTCGATCCGCGTGACAAACCGCCGATTACCGTGGCGATTAGCGGCGCCGGGGGCGCCGTGGGCTATGGGCTCGTGTTCCGCATCGCCGCCGGGGCGATGTTTGGCGCCAGACAGCGCGTCTCGCTGCGGCTGCTGGAGCATACCGAGCGCATGCGGTGGCTCCAGGCCACGGCCATGGAACTGACTGACTGCGCCTTTCCGTTGCTGGACTCCTTCGTCGTCAGCGACGACCCCCTCGAGGCGTTTGCCGGGGCCGATTGGATCGTGCTGCTGGCCGGCAGCCCCCGCGATGTGCCCAAGCCTTCACGCATCGACATGCTGCGGGCCAATGGCGAGATCTATGTCGAGCACGGCCGGGCCATCAATCGGGCCTCGCCGGCTGCCCGCATCCTCGTGGTCGCCGCGCCCTGCAATGCGAATTGCATGATCGCCATGTCGCAGGCCCACAACGTGCCCAAGCAGCATTGGTTTGCCCTCAACCACCTGGACCGCATGCGGGCCACGGCCATGATCGCGCAAAAGGCCGGCGTGCCGGTTGGCGAGGTCAACCGCGTGATCGTCT
>DATCFX010001143.1:0-3091 GCA_036509275.1 Pirellulales bacterium
TGGAAAAAGGCAAAAAGTTCGCCGAGGCCATCAAGCTGTTCCAGGAGGCCCGAGCCGACCAGAAGCACCGTGGCCAGGTGTTCATGGGGCTGGGCCGCTGCTTTCAGAACATCAAGCAGTACAAGATGGCGCTTTCGAACTTCGAATCGGCCGTCGACTCGATTCCCGAGCGCGAAACCGACCAGCGGAAGGACGCGCTCTACTCGGCCGGCAGACTGGCCGTCCACATCAAGGACCTGGACAAGGCTGAAAAGCACCTGAGCATGCTGGCAGGGCTGGATTTTGCCTACAAGGACGTGTCTCAGTGGCTGGACAAACTGACGAAATTACGCGAAGATGGCCCCCAATCGGTCGACGATTAGCTGAGCGGCCATCCGGTGGAACGTGCCCACCCTGCTTTTTAAAACTTTTTGACGGCGACGAATTGCCCCATGCCCAACACCAAGAGTGCCAAGAAACGACTGAAGCAAAGCCTCTCGCGCCGCACGCGCAATCGATCGACTCGCGCGGCACTTAAGACCCAGACCCGCAAGGTGCGCGAGGCCTTGGCCAGCGGCAACGTGGAACAGGCCGCCACCGAGTTCAAGCTGGCAGCCAAGAAGATTGACCAGGCCACGTCCAAGGGCGTGCTGCACGGCAACGCCGCCGCACGGGTCAAATCGCGGCTCTCAGCCGCCATCAAGGCTGGCAAGCAGAAGTCGCCCGCCGCGCCGGCGTAACTAGCCGCGGCGGCTTATCTGAGCTGCGGCGTTCGTGCCGTGCGCTCACCGCGCGCTTATTGGGCTTTGTCTTTTTCCGGCACTTTTTCGAACTGATACGCGTTGACCGGCTCGCCGGGACGGCGCCTGCGGAAAACGTCCGATGTGCTACCGGGCGATACCTTCACGCCGCCATCGGGATCGCGCGGCCGGTATTGCCCCGCATTGGTGTCGCGCCCGAAACGCACAATCTGATTCGGGTCGCGCCAGCCGATTTTGTCCATCAGCTTATCGACCGAAATGACCTCCGCACCAACCTGTCGGGCAGCCTCGACCAGGCTGTTAGCGGCCTCCTGCGCCTTTTCCGAGCCGCGCTTGCCGCGAATCAGATAGCGCGTGTCGACCGTCACGCTGCCGGTGACTTTGGCGGTTTCCGGATCGACTTCGGCATCGATCACGCCACCGTGGGCCCGAATCAAATCGCGCAACCGCTTGCCGTCAAGGTCATCGGGCCCGCCGTTGAAGTCGATGCGGCCGACGATGGCAAAATGCTCCGGATGGCCCGGCTCCCAGAGCGGAGTGTAGACCTTGTCGCCGGGCACGATCGGGTCTTTCAGGCTGTCTTCGAGAATCCGGGCCTCGGAGAGGTGGTCGCCCAGGATGTTGGTAACTTCGATGCTGGCCTTATGCCCCTCTTCGGTAGCCGGCAAGCCGGCCCGATGAACGGTAAACGTGACCAGCGGGCGCAAGCCATCGGCTTTGCCGAGATTGAGCCAGACGGTGGCGGTGCGTTGATTGACCGCGCGGATCTCGCCGTCATCCATGGCGTAGGTTTTGCCGAGCAGCTTCTCCTTTTCGCCGGCCAGGTCCTTGACCAACACCTTCGAACTGGCAACCGCCTTTTGCAACTGCTCGACATCCTTCCGCACCTTTTCGACCTCGGCCGTCTTTTCCTGCTGGGCCTTGGACAACTTGTCGGCGAGATCCTTCTTCTCGCCGTCGGCAACCTTCTGCGCCTCCATGAACTTGGCCTGCTCGGCCTTCAGTTCGGCCAGTGATTTGTCCTTGGCGGCGGTGGCGGCGGCGACTTGCTCGTTGGCCGTCTTCTGATAGGCGGCGTTGACGGCGTTGAGCTTTTTGATCTGATCCTGCGCATCGGCCAATTCGGCGCTGACCTTGGCGCGGCTGTTAAACGTTTCTTCCAGCGACTGGCGATAGTAGCGCTTTTCGGCCGGCAACGCGGCGGCGAATTTGTCCATATCGGTTTTGAAGTCCGTCGCGGCCGATTCCTGCGTGGCCTCGGGCTTGATGCCGATGAACTCCTTCAGCTTGTTCAGTTCGGTCTGCGCGTCGGTCAGGCGTTTTTCGCTTTCGACCGCCTTTTGCGCGTCCTTCTTCGAGCGGCTATCGGCCTCCTGGTAGCTGTTGAAGAAGATGAATGTGGTCACGCTGAGCACGACCATCAAGATAAAGAAGACGATCAAGGCAAATTGCAGTCCTTGATTCTCGCTGCTGGCCATCGTCGTAAGTCCTTAGTCCCGAGTGGGGGAGTTGTCAGGCAAGAGAAGCGCGCAAACCACCATCGCCCCTTGGAAAAAGCATGGCCCAGGCACCCAGAATGCCGGAAATGATTCGCACCATCGAGTCTAAACCCGCCCTCGGGCGCCGTCAAAAGAAAAACGGCGCCTGGACTTGGGAAGACTCGGGAAGGATTTTGGCCACTCAAAAATGCAGCCGAACTGCTGCCCGGCCACGGCCGTAGAACAGGGAACCGAAATCCCATCTGCGCCCATGCCGCCAGGGGTGGCAGTTGGTTCCGGCTGCCGGGCGGCTGTGGTATCCTCTGGTCCGGTCGCGACATGCCGGCGGCCGACAGGCCGGCCGATCGCTCAATTCCCCCCGGGTTTAGACCCCGCGCTCCAGCTCCAGTTTGACACCCCCGCGTATGCCCTCACGCACAGTTCAGCCCGCACGCGTTGTTCAACAGCAGTTTCCCGGTCTCGACGAGCCAGAAGCCTGCCAGATGCCTGAGCAGCCGGTCGGGCAGGCACCCTGCCAGCCGATCGAGCCCGGCGACCCCAGCGACGAGCCGCTGAGCTCGCCGGCGTCGCTGGCGGGAAAAAGCGTCTGGGTCGTTGATGCCAACTCGCTGATTTACCAGGTGTTTCACGCCATCCCGGAAATGACCAGTCCGCAAGGCGAGCCGGTGAATGCCGTGTTTGGCTTTACCCGCGACATGCTGTACCTGCTGGAAAAGAAGCGGCCGGACTACCTGTTGTGCGCGCTCGATCCGCATGGCCCGACGTTCCGCAACGAGCTGTTTGCCGCGTACAAGGCGAACCGCAGCGAATGCCCGGCCGAACTGGTGCCGCAGCAGCCGAAGATTCGGCAGG
>DATCFX010001144.1:0-1219 GCA_036509275.1 Pirellulales bacterium
GCGACCCGGCCGATGCAGCGGCGGGTATTTTACGACGCCGATGGCGAATTGCTGATCGTGCCGCAGCAAGGCCGGCTATTGCTGCGCACCGAATTCGGGATCGTCGAGGCCGCCCCCGGTGAGATCGCGCTGGTCCCGCGCGGGGTCAAATTCCGCGTCGAATTGCCCGACGGTGCCGCCCGCGGCTATCTCTGCGAAAATTACGGCCAGCTGTTCCGGCTGCCCGAGCTGGGGCCGATCGGCGCCAACGGGCTGGCCAATCCGCGCGACTTTCTGACCCCTTCCGCCGCCTTTGAAGACCGCGGCGAGCCCTTCGAAATCGTCGCCAAATTCGCCGGCAATCTGTGGGTCGCGGAATTCGATCACTCGCCGCTCGACGTCGTCGCCTGGCACGGCAACTACGCACCCTACAAATACGATCTCGCCCGCTTCAATACGCTGGGCTCGGTCAGCTTCGACCATCCCGATCCGTCGATCTTTACCGTGCTGACCTCGCCCTCCGAGACGCCCGGCGCCGCCAATTGCGACTTTGTGATCTTTCCGCCGCGCTGGGTGGTGGCCGAGCACACCTTTCGCCCGCCCTGGTTCCACCGGAACGTGATGAACGAGCTGATGGGCCTCGTCTATGGAGTGTATGACGCCAAGGCCGACGGCTTTGTTCCGGGTGGCATGTCCCTGCACAATTGCATGGCCGCGCACGGCCCCGACGCCGCGACCTATGAACGGGCCAGCACCGCCGAATTGATGCCGCAGAAGATCGCCGACACGCTCGCCTTCATGTTCGAGACGCGCTTTCCGATCCGCCCGACCCGTTTCGCCCTCGAGACCCCGGCCCTGCAGCGCGACTACGACGCGTGCTGGCAGGGATTGCCGAAAATGCTCAACCCTGAGGAGAAAAGTTGATACTCCACTAGTTGCCGTCACCCCCGCGAAAGTGGGGGTCCAGGGCGGCCGGCTGTGAGCGTGCGGCCCGTGGTTTCCCGGTTCGGGGGGTGACGAATAACCACTGGAATTCACGGGATTATCTTAGATTACGTTTGGAATCCGCGCTCACTCGGTGATCGGGGCGATCGTGTCGAGCGCCAGACCTTGGGTTTCGTTGCCGATCTTGGTCACGGCAAAGGCGGCGATCGCCATCATGATCGCGATCCCGCCCATCACATAGCCGAGCCCGTAGACGCTGACGATCCCGATCAGCGGGAAGGCCACGGCCGAGCCG
>DATCFX010001145.1:0-1067 GCA_036509275.1 Pirellulales bacterium
ATTGCGGGGCCAGGGCTATCGCCACTTGCACCTCGCGCTCCAGGTCCGGCAGGGGGCCGCCAGCGGGGTTGCGGTTCAGCTCCTCGACGACGTGGTTCAGTTTGCAGTAAGCCCAGCGGTCGCGGCTGCCCTCGGTGACGCTCTGGTCGGCCTGGTAAGCTTGCTCGAACAGCAGCCGGGCTGGGCCGTAGTGCTTCTCGCCGAACTCCGCCTCGGCCCGCACGAGCAGCTCATGCGCCAGCTTCTGTTTCGGCGTCTCTTCCTCCATTTTGCCGCGAGCCGTGATGGTTGGCCTGACGGCCGTGGCAGCATTGCCACCCTGCGCCGTCCGCGGCGTGGTCGTGGCGGCACCGACGGCCAGCGCCGCCAGAACCGGGGACTGCGGCCTGGATGCGGCGGCCGGCACGCTGGGAGTCGTGGGGCGACTGGTCATCTCGGCAGCCGCGTGGGGATCGAGGATGCGCAACCGCTCGACGTATTTCTGAGCCAGGGCTTCCTGATTGCCCAGGGCAAGCTGAGTGATGTACGACCGATAGGCATCGCGCAGCAGCATCAAGTAGGAACGATTGCCGTCGATGCGCGACAGCTGTTCTTCCAGCACGGCAACAGCCTTGGCCGCCTGCTTGGTGCGAAGCAGGTCCTGGGCTTGCAGCATGGCGGTTTGTATCGCCAGCTTGTTTTTGAAGGCATCGCTCTCGGTCTGGGCCCGGGCCGTGGTGGCCAGGCAGACGAAGCACGTCACGGCCAGCGCGGGCAGTCGATACCGGTCCATGAGTCGCATCCTTGCGCAGGGACTGAGAGGGACAGTCAAACGGTCGTCAGTCAGACCGGACGAGAGCGAAAGACGTGGTGCCGCAGCAAGAGCGCACGGCGCGGGGCCGGCGGTTGTCGGGACAGGCTCTCTTCCCTGGTCCGTTCACGGCAGAACCGCCTTCCGTGGCGGCAATGTCGCCGAGAACGGCGGACAAGGTAGAGAGAAGGCGCGAAAAGTTCAAGGGGAAGTGAGGGATTACCGAACAGCCGAGCAGTTGAAACCGACTTGACCCCCTCTCCGCGCTTCTGCTATA
>DATCFX010001146.1:0-1444 GCA_036509275.1 Pirellulales bacterium
GATTGACATACTGCCGGGCAAAATACTTCGAGCCCAGGAAGTATTCGTCCCCTTCGGCGTAGACCAGTTCCTCGCCGTCGAACAGCACAAAGTCCACGCCGTACGCGCCGGGCAGCTTGGGCATGTAGCGGCCCAACTCCATCAGCACGGCCACGCCGCTGGCGCCGTCGTTGGCGCCGACAAACCGCCCGCGCGGATTCGTCGCGTCGCGGTCGGGAAACGGCCGCGTGTCATAATGCGCCGAAACCATCACCCGGTCGCGGCGGTCCGGGTGCCAGTGGACGATCAGATTGGCCAGCGGAACCGTTGCGCCGCTTTTGGGATCGCGGGCCTGAAACTCCTGCCGCTCGACCTTCGCGCCCTGCCGCCGAAAATGTGCAGTGAGCAACTCTTGCTGTTTCTTCATCGCCGCCGAACCGCTGGGCCGCGGCCCCAGGTCGCACAGCGCCGTGAGGTCCTTCATGGCCGCCGTGCCATCGAACGGAATCTGGGCCAGCGTCCGCGGGCCGCGGCTATTCTGCGCCTTGAGCAGATCGTTCCGCCCCTCGAACAGCAGCACGTAGCCGACCAATAGCGCGCAGCCCGCCAGCACGCAGGCGACATAGACTTTTTGAGCGGGGAAACGGTTCATAGACAATGCGGAAGTAGGAATGATGAATGCTGAATGGAAGAAAAAAACGGGAACCTCGATATCTCAATCGCTCGTCGCGCTACCCCCTTCGATTCATCATTCCGCATTCATCATTCATCATTGGCTTCAGTCTACCAGCTTACACTCGACCCAGAAATGCGGATGATCCGAGGCGCCGCGCGGCTCCAGACCGCAATCGGTACACTCCAGCCCGCGCGTGATGATCCAGTCGATGCGCCGGTCGGGTTGCGGCAGCCGGGCGAGGGGGTCTGCGACGCCGGGAGTGTCCAGCAGCCGCCGCAATTGGGCTTCGCCGCGCACGGCGTTCAGATCGCCGAGCAAAACCGCCGGAGGCTGGAGCGCCAAAAACAGGTCGACGACCGCCCGCAATTGACTCGCCGCAGCCCGTGGATCGGTGTCTTCGACGTGCGTCACCAGCAGATTCAAGGGCTGGCCCGCCGCGTCGGCCCGCACCAGCACGGCGTTGCGGCAACCATTGCTCGTGCGATGCGGCAGCGGAATGCGTTGCCACGACAGTACCGGCAGCCGACTGATGGCGCCGTTGCCGAAATCGTCGTGCCACCAGCGCCACTCGGTGGGGGCGAACAACCAATCTGCGGCGAGCAATTGACCGAGTTGCTCGGCCTGGTCGGGCCGGCCCAGCCAGCCGCGGCCGCGCACCTCGTTCAAACCGACGAAGTCGAGCCGCTTGAGATTCGCCGCCGTGCGGGCCAGATCCAAGCGCCCATCCAAGCCGCGGCCGCTATGGATGTTGTACGTCCCCAGCCGGATGCGGTCCGCGGACTCCGGGGC
>DATCFX010001147.1:0-5960 GCA_036509275.1 Pirellulales bacterium
TGGATGGAGCGATCGTCGATTACGGCGTGATTGCCAACCGACACGAGCATCATATCCTCGATCTTTCGCTGGCTCCGGCCGAAGTGTCCAGCTCAATCGAGCGCGAAGCGGCGACGATTGCGCATGCCGTGCTCGAGGCGCTGGACGTGGTCGGCGTGCTGTGCGTCGAGTTTTTCGTCGCAGGCGATGGCCGGCTGCTAGTGAATGAGCTGGCGCCGCGGCCGCATAACTCCGGACACTTGACCTTCGACGCCTGTCTGACCAGTCAATTCGAACAGCAATTGCGGGCCATTTGCGGCTTGCCCTTGGGATCGACCGAACTGCTGCGGCCGGCCGTGATGGCCAACCTGCTGGGCGATGTCTGGCAGGACGGCGAGCCCGACTGGGCGGCCGCTTGCCGCTTTCCGCAAGTTAAGCTGCACCTGTACGGCAAGGCCCAGCCGCGGCCCGGACGCAAGATGGGCCATTTGACGGCGCTGGCCGGCGATCGCGGCCAGGCCGAGCGCGCGGTGCTGTCCGCCCGTGAGGCACTCCGGCGATCAGTGGCCGCGGGCGTCAAGCGGGTGGTATAATTGTCTTGTTCCGACTGCATGGCCCGAAAAGCATTGCGTTTGCAGCCCATGTCGAAAAGCCGAAACATCGATGCGATCCTGCGCGGCTGGGAGTACGAGCCCGGCGAGGTGAGCGCTCGGCTGGTACGGGGCAGCGACGGCCGCGAGGTGGTGCAGATGCGCATCGACATGGGCGTTTTGCAGCTCGAGGCCGAGCATCGGCCGGATGGCTCTCGCCCTGGCGGGGCCGAGACGTACTTCGATTACCTGCTGGGAGTGGCGGTTCACGAGGGGGACAGCTTCGTGTTGTCCGAGGAGCAATGCTCCGAGGCCGACCGCGAGTTCGTGCAGTATTACCAGCGGCGGATCTGCTGGCTGGCGCTGCGCGAGTTTCGCCGGGCAGTCCGCGACGCCGATCATAGCCTGGCCTTCATGGATTTTGTCAAAACCTGCTCACCGGCCGACGACTGGACCAATTCGCACGAGCAATACCGGCCGTTCATTCTGTTTCATCGCACGCAGGCCGCGGCCCTATTCGAGCTGGAAGAAAACGGACCGGAAACCGCCATCGAAGAGATCAACAAGGGACTGGCGCGGATTCGCGAGCTGTACGTGGCCATCGAGGCCGAAGAGCAATTCGAAGAAGACGAGTTGGTCAAGCGGCTCGACCAGTTGCGCGAGAGCCTGAGAGACCACTACAACATCGGCCGCACGCTCAAAGAGCAATTGGACGACGCGGTGGCCCACGAGCAATACGAGTTGGCCGCCCGGCTCCGCGACGAGCTCGCCAAGCGAAACGACACCGGCGGGCATAACTGAGGCGGGACAACCGTGACGGGCCACGAATTCATCGTCGTGCTGGTGGCCGGCCTTGCGGCCCGAGCGCTCGAGCGCTTCGCGGTGCGCCGGCTGTCGCGCGGGTTGCCGGCCGTCGCCAACCGTGCCGATCCGGTCCTGCGCCGGGTCGTGTTCGCGCTGCTGCTTGCATTTCTGTCGGTCGGCACCATCGCGGTGCTGCTGATGGTGTTGCTGCCGATGGAATGGAAATGGTTGGGCCTGCTGCTGGCCGTGCTGAACGTGTACTGGTGGCCGCCCTTGATCGTGCTCTGCCGTCGCAAACGCGAGCTGCCGCCGGCTGCCGAGCGTTTGGAAAATGCTTGATCGGGTCGCCGGGTAAGTTCACACCTCTCTGCTCGCCTTGGCTACGCTTGCGCGGAGCTGATCGATGGCGGCGGGGATTCCGGCGGGACTGCCGAAAATGGCGGAGCCGGCCACCAGCACGTTAGCTCCGGCGGCCACGCCCAGCGGGGCGGTTTGTGGATCGATGCCGCCGTCGACTTCCAGATCGCACCGCGGATTCAGGCGGTCGATCATCTCGCGCACGCGGCGGATCTTGCCCAGCGTGGAATGGATGAAACGCTGGTTGCCAAAGCCCGGATTCACCGTCATCACCAGCACCTGGTCGACGTCGGGCAGGATTTCCTCGATCCACTCGGCCGGAGTGGCCGGATTGATAACGACGCCGGCCCGCTTGCCCAGCGCGCGAATCTTCTGCACGGTGCGGTGCAAGTTGGCGTTGCCCTCGACGTGTACCAGGAACGAATCGGAGCCGGCATCGACGAACTCGTCGAAGAACAGGTCCGGATCCGTAATCATCAGGTGCGTTTCCAGTTCGAGCCGGGTGATGCGCCGCAGCGACTTCACGACCGGCGGTCCCATCGTGAGGTTGGGCACAAAATGCCCGTCCATCACGTCGATGTGAATCCGGTCGGCCCCGGCCGCCTCGGCCGCAGCCACCTGTTCACCCAGCCGGGCGAAATCGGCCGCCAGGATCGATGGGGCCACGAGCACGCGGCGAGCAGCCATCAAACACTGCTCCTGGCCGCCGGCCGCTGGGCATTTTCGAACGTCTCGACCAGGCGGCAAAACCGCCGGGCGATTTCCTCTTTCGCCTCCGTGGCACTCGACTCGCCGGCCCGCAGGGCAACCAACGGCGCGGCAAAGATCGACCTCCCGACCGCAAAGCCGATGAAGCCCGGTGTGCAGGCGGCCGTCTCGAGCCAATGGCGCACGCGGGCTTCGTTCTCGCCCCGGCCGAGCACCACGCAGCCCACGCCGTCGCGCCCGTCGCGGCGCACGGCCCCGGACACACGCTGACAATCCTGGAGCGTGTCGAGGCCCTCGATCTTCCACACGTCCGGTTCGATACCTACGTCCTGAATCTGCTCGATGGCCGCAACCATCAGCCCCGGCCGGATCGCCGAATCGAACTTCTCGCGGTCATCGTCCAGCGCCGCCAATTGTTGCGGCTCGGGCGGCACGATCAGCTCGAACATGAACCGCCGCCGAGAGGATCGGCAATCGTCCGAGACCGCTTTGAGCTGTTCGAGCTGGCGGCGATTGCGCGCTTCGTCACCTTCGGGATTGAGCTGCACCAAAACCTTGACGAACGTGGGATCGAAATCCGCGACGTGCTCGCGCCACTGCGGGCCATAGTCCAACGTGAACTCGCCAGCGCCGCTTTGTTCAATCGGCAGAATCGTCGTCAGCCCGCGATCTTTGGCATCGCGCAGAATCGACGCTCCAAAGCGTTCGTCGACCAGCACGGCCGCATGCCGGGCCGGCACGCCGGCAGCGACGGCCTCGGCCAGCGCCTCGTAAATCACCTGCTTGAGCCCGGCGGCCGCGGCTTCCTGTTCCGCGGTCATCTGCTCGGCAAAGCCGAACACCTCGCAGGCGTAAGGAAAGCGGTGATCGAACGGCAAAACGTAGAGCGGATGCTCGTGGCCGGGTTTCATGCGGACTCCTTCCGTTGTCGGTAACGCTCGATGAGCGTGTTGGTCGAACTGTCGTGTTTGAGCGCCGGGCTGTCGCGGCTTTCCAATTCCGAGGCGACCCGCTTGGCCAGCACCTTGCCGAGTTCCACGCCCCATTGGTCGAACGAGTTGATGTGCCAGATCGTGCCCTGCACGAAGACCTTGTGCTCGTACAGCGCGACGAGCTTGCCCAAGGCTTCGGGCGTGAGCCGATCCAGCAGAATGGTGTTGGTCGGATGATTGCCGGGAAACGTGCGATGCGGCACCAGCGCCTCGCTCGCACCGTCGGCGCGCACCTGCTCGGCCGTTTTGCCAAAGGCCAGGGCCTCGGTCTGGGCAAAAAAGTTGGCCATCAGCAGATCGTGATGCTTGCCCAGCGGATTCAGCGAACGGCAGAAGCCGATAAAGTCGCAGGGGATCAGCTTCGTGCCCTGGTGAATGAGTTGATAGTAGGCGTGCTGACCGTTGGTGCCCGGCGTGCCCCAGACGATCGGCCCAGTTTGATAGTCAACCGGCCGGCCGTCCAGATCCACGCGTTTTCCGTCGCTCTCCATGTCGAGCTGTTGCAGATACGCGCTGAACCGGTCGAGATACTGGTCATACGGCAGCACGGCCAGCGACTGCGCGCCGAAAAAGTTGTTGTACCAGATGCCCAGCAGGCCCAGCAGCACCGGCAGGTTGCGCTCGGGCGGCGTGCTGCGGAAGTGCTCGTCCATGGCATGAAAGCCGGCGAGCATCTGGCCGAACTGCTCCGGCCCGATGGCGAGCATCAGCGACAGGCCGATAGCAGAATCGTACGAATAGCGGCCGCCGACCCAATCCCAAAAACCGAACATATTGGCGGTATCGATGCCGAACTTGGCCACTTCCGTCGCATTGGTGCTCACCGCCACAAAATGCCGAGCCACGGCCTGCTGGTCTTTGAGCCCCGCCAGCAGCCACTGTCGGGCCGTCTGGGCATTGGTCAGCGTTTCCAGCGTCGTGAAGGTTTTGCTGGCCACGATGAACAGCGTTTCGGCCGGGTCGAGATCGCGCGTGGCTTCGGCGATATCGGTGCCATCGATGTTCGAGACAAAGCGGAAGACCCGCTGGCGATCGCTGTAGTGCCGCAGGGCATCGTACGCCATGGCGGGGCCCAGGTCCGATCCGCCGATGCCGATGTTGATGATGTTGCGAATCGACCGGCCGGTATGCCCCAGCCACTGACCGCTGCGCACGCGGCGGCAGAAGTCGCCCATGCGGTCCAGCACGGCGTGAACTTCCGGCACCACGTTGGTGCCATCGACCAGGATCGTGGCCCCGCGCGGCGCCCGCAGGGCCACGTGCAGCACGGCGCGGTCTTCGGTCGAGTTGATATGCTGGCCGCTGAACATGGCGTTGACACGCTCTTGCAGTCGGCATTCGCCGGCCAGTTGCACGAGCAGCTTGAGCGTCTGCTCGGTGACGCGATTCTTCGAGTAGTCCAGATACACGCCGAGCGCTTCGGTGGCCAGCTTCCGCCCACGCTGGGGATCGTCGGCAAAGAGTTGCCGCAGATGCACGTCGCGCATTTGGGCATAGTGCGATTCGAGCGCTTGCCAGGCTGGCAGGCTGGTGAGTGTGGGCGTAGCGGTGGGCATGGGAATCCTCCTGAATCTTCAAGTCACGCTGCTGGGGCGGGAATCGGCTGCCGCCGTTGCGTCGCCATTGCTCGAACCGCCGTTGAATCCGTGGCCCGCGTCGGCAGTTGTGCCACCTGGCACCGTTGGCGGCGGTCCGCGATCCGCGGCTGGCGCGGTCTCCCATAGTCGGAACCCGCCGGTGAATGCGTTTTCGTTGCTGCCGGCGCGGCAGCCGGGCGGCAGGTCCTCCAACTTTCGCACATTGCCGCCGCCGAGCACGACGTATTCGCTGAGCAATGCGGCTTGCAGGCGAGCGACCACGTCGGCTACACGCCGCCGCCATTTTTTCGTGCCCAGCCGCGTCAGGCCCCGGTCGCCCACGTAGTCCTCGAAGGTCGCCTTGCGATAAGGGAGGTGGCCCAGCTCCATCGGGTGGACCCGGCCTGCCACCACCAAGGCGCTACCCAAGCCAGTGCCCAGACCGAGGAACAGCATTTTGCCCCCCTCGTAGCTGCCCAGGGCCTGCATGGCCGCATCGTTGATGACTTTGGCCGGTTTGCCGAAGGCCCCGGCAAAATCGAAACCCTCCCAGCCTTTGCCCAGGTTCACCGGCTCGGCCAACGGCCGGCCGTGCAGCACGGGTCCGGGATAGCCGATCGAGACGCCGTCGTACTCCCAGTCGTGCGTGAGCTGTTTCATGCCGTCGACCATTTGCTGCGCCGTGAACTGCGGCCCGGAGACGAATTTGCGTTCTTCCTTTTGCCCCGTGACCAGCACTTTCACGTGCGAGCCGCCGATGTCGATCACCAGGATATTCATGGATTCCGCACGCATGGGATGAAGGCTCCGATCTGCCGCTCAGCGGCCGCGCGCCAGCGCTGCCGACACGATCTGCTGAGCTTCTTCCAGGATTTTGCCCAAGTGGGCCTCGTTGCGAAAGCTCTCAGCGTAAATCTTGTAAATGTTTTCGGTGCCCGACGGCCGGGCCGCAA
>DATCFX010001148.1:0-2663 GCA_036509275.1 Pirellulales bacterium
CTGGGAGTTTATTACCGGCAGCATTCGGACTGGCGGCGCATCGGTGGCGAAGCGGCGCATGTCGACCGGCTGACGCCGCGGTCCCCAGGTGCCCGGCTGCGGGTCGAAGCGGCCGGGGATGATCGTGCCGCAATGGTCGCAGCAGTTGCCGCGCAGCCGATACGCGCCCAGCGCGTGCCAATCCCGCTCGATGAGCATTTGTCCGCAGCCTGGGCAATACGTGCTCTCGTGCTCGCGGTCGTGGACATTGCCGACGTAGACGAACTTCAACCCTGCGCTGCGGCCGATGTCGTACGCGGCGAGCAGGGTTTCGTGGCTCGTGGCCGGGCGGTCTTGCAGGCGAAAGTCGGGATGAAAGGCCGTGAAGTGTACCGGCACCTGATCGCCCAGGTTTTCCAGCACCCAGCCGCTCATCCGCTTGATCTCGTCCGTCGAATCGTTGGCCCGCGGAATCACGAGGTTCGTGATCTCGAACCAGACGTCGGTTTCGCGTTTGAGCCAGACGAGCGTATCGAGCACGGGCTCGAGATGCGACTGCGTCAGGTGCCAATAAAAGTCCTCGGTGAATGCCTTGAGGTCCACGTTGGCGGCATCCATGAATTCGTAAAACGGCCCGCGGGCCTCGGGCGTGATGTAGCCGGCCGTCACGGCCACCGTCTGGATGCCGCGCTGGCGGCAGGCGCGGGCCGTGTCGATGGCGTACTCGGCCCAGACCACGGGGTCGTTGTAGGTGAAGGCGACGCTACGGCAGCCGAGCTCGTGGGCGGCGCGGGCGATTGCATCGGGCGTGGCTTCCTGGCTCAGCCGTTCGATCTCGCGGCTTTTGGAGATATCCCAGTTCTGGCAGAATTTGCAGCCCAAGTTGCAGCCGGCCGTGCCGAACGACAGCACGCTGGTGCCGGGGTAAAAGTGGTTGAGCGGCTTCTTCTCGATCGGATCGATGCAAAAGCCGGTGCTGCGACCGTAGGTGCTGAGCACCATCCGCCCGTCGCGGTTCTCGCGGACAAAGCAGAAGGCCCGATCGCCGGGCTTGAGCTGACAGTTTCGCGGGCAAAGGTTGCAGGAAATGCGGCCCGTCTCGGGCACGGCGTGCCACCACCGGCCCTCGTAGGGGTCGGCCGAAGGAGTCGATTCGACGGGGAGAACCGGCACGGATTCAGGCGCCATGCTAGCAGGTGAAATGAAAAGGTGGAGTCGCCCGATGCGATCAGCGCCATTGTACGCAACCGGCCAAGACGTGCTCCAGTTTTAGCACAAAGCCGCGACCAACGGTCGCGGGGGCTTCCGGTTGCACCGGCGACCACCGGTCGCGGCTTTATGGCGCATCGCCGCCCCCGTCGCGCTTCGCGGTTTGCCAACCGAGCTTGCGTCAAACGGCGAATCCGCGGAAGATACGCCCGCAAATCGTCTTTTTTCGGGCAGTAGCGGCAGGCAAGGAGGCATGCGCGATGCGTTGTGGCAGCAGGCTGGTGTGGATCGGCGCGGCGCTCGTCCTGTTGGGCGCCTGCGGATGTGGCAAAACGGCCGAGAGCAGTAGTCCGGCCCCCGTGAGCTCTGCGGACGCCAAGCCGCCGGCCGGCAATCCTCCCGCTCGGCAGATTGGCAAGGCTCCCGCGCCCGGCGTGCGGGCCAGCACCAGCCGTGTGGCCGCGATGTTGGCACGCGGCGACGATCAGCATCCGATCGTCGTGCTGCATACTTCGCTGGGCGACATGGTGCTGCGGCTGGATGCGGAGCGCGCGCCGCGCACGGTGTACAACTTCATGAGCTACGCGGCCAGCGGCCATTACAACGATACGATCTTTCACCAGGTCGAGCCCGGCTACGCGGTGCTCGGCGGCGGCTATACGGCGGAGCTCGACGAGAAGCCGGTCCGCTACGCAATTCACAACGAAGCAGCGCCCGGCATGAAGAACCGCCGCGGCACCATTGCAATGGCTCATCAGCCGAACGATGCCGACAGCGCCACCTGCCAGTTTTTCATCAACCTGGCAGACAACTCGAGCTTGGATTGTCAGTCCGCAGACCCGCAGCAGCGCGGCTACTGCGTGTTCGGCGAAGTCATCGAGGGGCAGCAAGTCTTGGAAAAGATCGCGCAAGTCAAGGTTCACAGCGTCAAGCAGTTTCCCAGCGTGCCGGTGCAGGCCGTGATGATCCGGGCCGTCACGCGGCTGCGTTAGGATCGAACGCATAATAGCTTCTGGTTTTCCCAGCCCCTCACCCTGCCCTCGCGCAAGGGGAGAGGGGTTGTGAAGAAGTTATTGTTCGGTCGATCGTTAGACCGGACCGGGGCACACTCGCGTCGTTGGTCGCATGCTCCACTCTCGCCATCCGCGCTGGTTGATCGGCGTTTGGCTGCTGGCCGCCGGCTGCGCGCAGGTGCCCTATGAGTACGGTCACTTTCCCGCCGCGCACTCCGGCGACGCGGCTCCGCAGGAAGTTGTGGTGGTCTATGGAAAACCGCGCAAAGCGCTCGATCGCATCGGCTGGGTCGTCGGCATCCCCGACCGGATCCTGCCGCTGAACTCGAAGATCAACAACCACAAAATCACGCCCGAGACGATCGACAAGCTTAAGGAATATCTCGAGCGAAACGATCTCACGGACGTGTACGTCTGCGTGAACTACTACGACCCGCGCGGACAATGGCGGCGGCTGCGTAG
>DATCFX010001149.1:0-2555 GCA_036509275.1 Pirellulales bacterium
GCCGCAAGTACGCAACCAATAGCGCCGACCAGGGGAGCGTGCATGCGAAGATCCAGCCCGGATAGGCGAGCAAATGGCCGAGGATCGCGCGGGGGCTATGGTTGTGCATCCGCTTGCCGACTTCGCGGGTCCAGGTTTCGACGGTCAAATCCCAGCCCACGGCCAGGGAATAAGGCACCTGCCAGGCACCGAGCACGACGGCAAAGGCGGCGATGCCGGCCAAGTGCTGCCGGCTGAACAAGTAGCGCCAATCGCGCCGGATGGCGAGGAAGGCGAACACGGCCCCGCCGAAATAGACCGGCCCCTGCGGGCCTTTGACCAGCGTGGCCAGGGCCGCGCAGCCATAGCCCAGCACCCACGTGCGCAAGGCCGGCCAGCGTTGCAAATATCCCCAGTGCCAGCCGAGGATGGCGGCTGCCAGCAAGCAGGTGAAGAGGGCTTCGTTTTCGGCGCGGCGGCCCAGCTCCATCACCTGAAACATCGTGGCAAATCCGGCCGCGGCCGCTAGCGCGCCCAGCTTCGAGGCGAGATTTCGCGTGTAGCCATAGACCAGCAGCGTGGTGGCCAACACGGCCAGCGCGCTGGGCAGCCGCGCCGCCAGCGGTCCGTCGTTGCCGATGAGCACGATGGCGGCGGCAATGGCCCAGTTGGCCAGTGGCGGCCGTTCCGGCATGACCTCGCCCTGCTGGCGCGGGACGATCCAGTCGCCGGTTTCCAGCATTTCGCACGCCACGCGGATCCGCCGGGACTCCTCACCGCGAATCGACAGCACCGGCAGCCGCACAAAATAAATGCCCACCACGATCAGCACCAGCAGCCAGACTTCCGGCTCGTGCCACCAGCGGACCGGCCTGGTTGCGGATGAAGCGGATGCAATGGTCTCGAGCATGTTTCACCGTTCGAATTCCAGGAGCTTTGCACCGGCTGCCGGGCACTGGCCGAACAGCCGGCCGGCCCAGCGCGATCCACGCTTGTGGCCGGTCACCACGTACAAACGACAACTGATCACGCCCAGCTTTTTGAGTGGGTTTTCCATGCTCTCTGATAGCCAGCGGCAAATTGGTCGAACTCGGCATGCGGCCCACCGCTTGGCGACGGGCCAGACCGCGGCGCCGAAGGGGTCCGAGCGCGTTTTTGATTCAATTTGGGGCGCAAGCTGGTCATCTCCTGGCCATCACCCGGCAGAGGGGGCCGGTGCAGCGCCGATATTGCGGGAAAGATCATCCGTGGAGGGGCGGACAATAGACGCAGGCTCAAGCCCCGTCAAGGTTAAGAAGCCTGCCGGCTCTCCGGGAATTCCGTCGAAGGCGGGGAGTGGTGACCTCCCCATAGGGCCAATCAATATTTGGCAATTTCTCCCCGACCCGCAAAATCTATAGAATTGGCCCAGAACTCGCTAACCGCCCAAAGACCGGTTTGGTGCAGCCGGGGGGCGATCCTTGCCGATGTCCGCAGTCTAGACCTTTTGGAGGAACAAAAATGTTGAATCGCATTTTGATCGGCTTGATGTTGGTGGCTGGTCTTTTCGTCTCGGTCGAGTCCGCGCAGGCCTACACGGCGTCGCAGCGTGAGGCGATTCGGGCGATGCCAATTACGACCCGACCGTTTCGGCCCGGGCACTTCTACGGCAACACCGTGCGCCGCCTGCACCGTTTCCGCGGGGGATACTAAACCGAGCGTTGACGGAACCGTGTAGCGGAAGTCGTGAGACTTCCGGTCCGCCCGCGAGCTTCGGGACGCTGACGAATTCCGCTACACCGTGATGGCGCCGGGCAGGCCGTATTCCTGCCAGCGCTGATTGATGAGTTGACGCGTGGCATGGTCCTCGAGCACTCTCGGGGGCCACGCGCGCGCCTGCTCGCCCGGCAGTTTGGCCGTCGCGTCGATTGCCAGGTGGGTGCCCAGTCCGGCCGACTCGCTGGCATGGTCTGCAAACGATGCCGGGCCTGAGTGGACCCAGACGTCGCGCTGGGCGCCGGCGAGCGTGCCGACGGCGAGCAGCACCTGGCCCATATCCCGCACGTCGACTCCTTCGTCGACGACGATGATCAATCGCGTCATCGCCGTGACGTGCAGGCCCCACAACGCGGCCGCCGCTTGCCGCGCCTGGCCGGGATGTCGCTTGCGAATGGCCACCACCAACGTTGGGTTCCATCCGGCCGAACTGGGCGCATGGTAGTCAACTATCTCGGGCACGGCCTGGACAATCAGCGGCCGCAACAGGGCCAGCAGCGCCAGGTCGATGGCCACGCCTTCGTGCCATCCCGCGCCGAGCACTAGGGCCGGCACGACCGGATTGCTGCGGTTGGTCACGGCAGTCACCAGCATTTCGTGCCGCGCCGCGGCTTGCTGGTAGTAGCCGCCGGGACCGGCCAGTGGTGCGTGGCCGGCGGGGGCGGCGGCCGCCGGATCGAGATACCCCTCGAGCACCACGTCGACATCGGCCGGCACGTCCAGCGGCTGGGTTCGGCAGCGCACGACGTCCACCGGCCGGGTGCGCAACAGCGCGGCCAATTGAAAGCGGCACCATTGCGGCGGCCAGCGCGTGGTCAGCA
>DATCFX010001150.1:0-1235 GCA_036509275.1 Pirellulales bacterium
CGGCTGTTCAACTGCGTGGGCATGCGCGTGAGGACGTCCTTGAGGTAGGCCCACGGGTCGTGTCCGTTGAGCTTGGCCGACTGCAGCAAACTCATGACGACCGCGGCACGTTCGCCGGCCAGCTGACTTCCAATGAAGAGCCAATTTCTGCGACCGAGCGCCCAGGGCCGCATCTGGTTCTCGCAGTGGTTGTTATCCAGCGGCACGTCGCCGTCGACCAGGAACCGCCCGAACCCGCTCCAGCGGTTCAAGCTGTAGTCGATCGCCTTGGCGATCGCGCTGCCATCGGGCACGCGCGTTCGCTCGAGCTGCAGCCACACGTGCAACTCGTCCCACAACGGCTTGGATCGGGCGTGCCGCATTTGCAGCCGCTCCTGGCTGGTCAGCGGCCTGGCGTCGGCCCCGATCTTGTACAACCAGGCGATGCGCTGGATCGCCTGGGCGGCGACCGCACTCGCGTTGGCTTTGAAGAGTTCGTCGAACTTCCTCCTGGCGTGCGCGAAGCAATAGGCGGCGCTGCGCCCCTCGAGCGCCAGCAAGGCGTCGTAGCCCGCGTAGGCATCGACGACGAGCGTGCCGCGCCAGCCCTTGAGGAACTCGGCCGGGTATTTGCCGCCTCGGCCCGGGCAGAAGTCGAACACCACGCCGGGCTCGCGCTCGTAGGCGCCGCGGGCGTAGGCCCACATGTAGCCCTTCTTGGTCTTGCCCGCGCCGGGGTCCAGAAGCGAGATCGGCGTCTCGTCGGCGTGCAACACCCGCGAGCCGAGCACGAAGGCCCGGTGCGCCTCGTACAAGGGCATCAACTGCGCTCCGGTCTGCCCACCCCAGGCCGCCAGCGTCGAGCGCGGGGTGTGAACGCCGCCGCGCGCATTGATCTGCTCTTGCCGGTAGTACGGGAGGTGGTCGACGAAGCGGCTGACGACGGTGTGCGCTTGCAGGCCCGGCGTTGGCAACGCGTTGTCGAAGACCTGCGGGGCGGCCGGCTCCTGCAGCAGCAGTTGGCAGCACTTGCACGCCCACTTGCCACGGATCTGGCGCTGCACGAAGAACTTCGCCGGCACGATGTCCAGCCGCTCGCTGACGTCTTCGCCCACGCGCACCATCGGCTGGCCGCACTCGGGCGTCGGGCAGCGCGTGTCCTCGGGCTCGATGCGCGTATCCACGCGCGGCAGGTGCTCCGGCAGTGCTTCGCGCTAGGGCTGGCGACGCTGCTTGTCCTTGGCTGGGGCATCGCC
>DATCFX010001151.1:0-1774 GCA_036509275.1 Pirellulales bacterium
GACCAGTAACACGTTCTCGGGACCGCCGCCGGCGTGTGCAGAACCGGCCAGCAACACGACGAGGCACGTCTGGAAAAATATCCAGGCAAGCCAGCGCGGCGCTGGTACCAGCGGGGGCACGCTCCTGAGTACATTAGGATCGACCGAAAAATAACTTCTCCGCAACCCCCTCTCCCCTTGCGCGAGAGGGCACGGTGAGGGGTCAGAAAAGCCGAAGTTATTTTTCGGTCGATCCTTATCTTCCGCCGTCGCCCGTGTTCTCCGTGTCATGCGGCGGTTTTTCATGGGCAGGGGTGCGAAGCTCATGGAGCGTGAAGTAGTCGCCGGGCACCCCGGCAGGTTCAGGATCGAGCCGCAGGCCGGTGATCACCCCACGATAGTTTGCCGCCGCCGTCATGTCGACGCGGTAAACGTGCTCCGCCTCGTCGGACAGAAGGGGAAAGTTCAAGGCCCGGTCTTCGCTGAGACCATTCTGATCCAGCGTCTTGAAGTATAGCCGGGCGAGCGGACGGTGCAGCCGGCAAGTGGCCGTGATCTCCAGCCGCGGCACATCGCTTGCCTGCCAGAATGTGGCCGGCGAGACGAGCTGCGGATCTGGCTGTTCGAGCCGCACGTGCCAGGCACCCTTCAGCGGCCAGCCCCCATCGGCCGCATTCACTAGCCACCAATGCTGCCGATCCTGCGAAAATCGAAACGCCGGCCGGGTATCGCGGCGCCCGTGGTCGCACACGTAGCGGCGAATGTCGGACAGCCGGCCGAGAATCAAGACATATTGATACTCGTGCTGAATGTCGTGATCGATGATCTCGACGTAGCCGGGACCCAGATATCCGGTGGGCGAGTCGCGCGTGCCTCCGCTGCCGGGCTTGCCGGCAAAGCCGCCGCTAAAGTCGTAGCAGCCCGACTGCCAGATGCCCAACCCCCAATCGTGCTCATTGACCAGCGCGGCCCAATTCTCGGTCGCCAGCCAACTGGTCCAAGGGAAAGTCTGCCCGGCCGGCTTTTCGATCCGCACCAGCGGGCCATCGGTAAAGGGCCGCGCCCCGCTGTACGTCATCAGCCGATAGTACGGCCCGTTGACGTACACAGCCGGCATTTCTTGTCGCCGAGCCGGGTACTGCGTCTTGTCGGATCGGGCGTTATTCAGGCGCGCGCGGACGCGGGCCGTATGGCCCTCGAGCGTGATCCAGCTTTCGAAAGTACATTCGGCCGGCACGTTGTCCAGCGGCCAGATGAGCGGGATGCACTTGACGTAAATCTGCCGGCCGTCGTTTCGGGCTTCGATGACCTGCGAGCCGTGGTGAAAGTCGTCGCCGGTCTGAATCGGGTTCCAGCCCAGGTGCGCCCAGTGCGGCGCCGGCCGCTTGTCGCCGACGCTAAACGGCGTCGGCCCGCTGTAGTACGACATTTGGATCTGCCGGCCAAAGTCGAAGCAGTTGACGACATTTTCTTCCTTGCCCGAGGTCGACAAATACGTGATCGCCCCGCCCAGGCTCAGATCGACGCCCAGGCGCAGTGTGCCGTTGTCCAGATAGCTCATGCCGGAGAATTTGCGGGCAGCAGGCGTGGCGGCCTTGGCCGGCTCGGCCGAAACCGCATGGCAAATCACCTGCGAAATCAAGGCTGCGAACAACAGACAAACTGCTGGCGCGAATCTCGACAAACGACTGCTCCAAATACAGCGCATAAGTCTTAGTTGCACGTGCCTCCGCCTGTTGTTTTCGTCGCCCCGGAGGGGCCGAAAGTCGTTAGCCAGGGGCGTGAGCCCCTGGAC
>DATCFX010001152.1:0-2002 GCA_036509275.1 Pirellulales bacterium
GGCAGCGGCAATCCTTCGCCCGCCACGATCAGCGGCAACCTGGCCCTCAACCCCTTCGCGGCCACGGGCCCGGTGACCCGCATTTTTACCGTCAACGACGGCGCCACCGGCGACGATCTGGTCATTTCGGCCGCCATCAGCGATGGCAACGGGTTGTTCAGCAGCGGCATTACCTTGTCGGGCCTGGGCACCGTGCAGTTTGCCGGCTCGGCCGCCAACACGTATACCGGCACCACCATCGTCAACTCGGGCACGCTGGAACTGAACAAGACGCCCGGCGTGAACGCGCTGACTGGCCCGTTGACGATCGGTGACGGCGGCTATGGGTCCGGCGGCCAGAATTCCGACGTGGTCCGACTGCTGGCTTCCAATCAGCTCAATGCTGCCGTAAATGTCACGATCAACAGCACGGGCCTGCTGGATCTGAACGGCTTTTCCGACACGGTGGGCAACCTCGCCGGCTCCGTGGGTTTGACTATCAACGGCGGGAATATCACGACCGGCGCCGGCACCCTGACGCTGGTTGGTGACCTGACCGAAACCACCACTAACGCCAACAATATCCAGAGTCCCGGCACGATCAGCGGCAATCTCAACCTCGGCAGTGCGGCGCGCACGTTCACGATCAATCATTTTTCCGGTCTTCCTTACGACCTGATCATCTCGGCCAACATCAGCGGCGCCGCCGGCGTGGATCTCAACAAAGCCGGAACCGGCAACCTGCTGCTGTCCGGCAACAATACCTACGCCGGCCAAACGTTCGTGGCGGCCGGCGAGATCGCGGTGGGAAGCAACTCGGCGCTGGGCACCGGGTCGCTGTATCTCAGCGGCGGCAGCCTGCTGGCGGATTCGGGACCGCAGACGATCAGCAATCAAACCTTCGTGTCGAGCTTCACGCTGGCCGGCGTCAATGCCCTGACCTTCTCGGGACCAGCAAATCTCACCGGCAACGCCACGATCACCGTCACCAACGCGATGTTCGCCACCTTTTCCGGCGGCATCGGCGAAACTCTGGCGAACCTGGGACTTACCAAGGCCGGCAGCGGCTTTTTAGTGCTCACCGGCGCCAACACGTTCGATGGCACGACAACGATCAACGACGGCTGGCTCGTGCTGCAGGACGGCGGCACCGCCGTGAATGCTTCGTCCTTCGTCGTCAATTCGGGCGGGACACTGCGAATCGACAACAATTCGGCCGACAACCTGGCCAATCGCCTCGGCCCCAACGCGGCCATCACGCTTGCCGGTGGCACCCTGCTATATATTGGCGCCGGCGGCGCCGCGTCCACGGAGACGATCGGCTCGCTGACGATCGCCTCCGATGCCGCCAGCACGCTCATCTCGCAGGTCGGCGCAGGCTCCGGTTCATCCGTCGCTCTCACCTTCGGACAACTGATCCGCAACGAATTGAGCTTTGTCCAGTTCGTCGGGGCGGGCACCAGCCTGGGCGCGTCGAACCAGGTGGCTTTCATCGCCGCTCCGACCGAGACGGGAGCCGGCGCCAACGCCATCCTGCCCTATGCCACGGTCACCTCCAGCGGCGGCCAGGTCGATCTGGCGACGCTCAGCGGCACCAGCAACGCCCTGGTAGCTTTCAGCAATTATTCAACCGGCAATATCAATAGCGCGGCCGTCGGCAGCGATTATTTGCTCGACGGCAACCTGTCTCCGTCGCCGCAAACCTTGACCAGTTCCCGATCATTCAACGCCATCCTGGTGCGCGGCAACGGGCTGGCGCTGGGCGGCAACTCCGGCACGACGCTCACCGTCAACTCCGGAGAGATCCTAAGTGCCGCCGGCGCGTCGGCCAACACGATTTCGGTTCCCACGCTGGCATTTGGGGCTGTGGAAGACGTGCTCGATGCCAGCGCGAATCTCACGATCTCCAGCACGATCACCGGGACCAGCACCGTCGGCATTATCAAGGCCGGCAGCGGCACGCTCACGCTTTCCGGCAGCAGCGCCAACACCTACACCGGTCAGACGATCGTCACTCAAGGCG
>DATCFX010001153.1:0-3721 GCA_036509275.1 Pirellulales bacterium
GTGGCCGGTCCGGCCTCGCGTCCCACCAGCCAATCGGCATTCACGTCGGCGGCTGCCGGGGGATCGACCTGGAGCTTCAATTGCGACGAGCCGATGACCTCGTGCTCGCGTCCGACGGCGTCGGTGGCCATCACGCGAAGCTTGCTGCGCGCGCCGACGGCAAACTTCGGCGGCTCGAAGCGGATGGCCAGTGATTTCAACGCGGCCGGCGTCACGGTGACGGAAACCGCGGCTTCGGGCGCCGCGTCCGGGGTGCCGATGAACCGGGCTTTCAACGTTGTTTTGCCTTCATTGCGGCCTTCGACGCGGTCGCCGGCCATGCTGGCGATCTGCGTGTCCTGCGGCAGCCAGCTCACCATCCCAGAGAGATCGATGGCCAGATCGGCGCCATATTTGCCGATCACTTTCAACGGCGCCGTGCCGCCCACCGCCACGCTGACGCTCGACGGTTCAACGACCATCGAGTCGGGCGCCTTGGGCGGGCCGATGTCCACCGGCGCTTCGACGCGGTTGTCATCAAGGAAAAAGCTGGCCGACGTTTTTCCCGGAGCCAAGGCCTTGGCCAGACTGCTGCCGGGCTCGAATTCGAGCTTGCGGCGATCGTGTGCTTGGGCCACGACACGCGACGTCACATCGCGGCTCCAGAAGCGCCAATGACGCTGATGCACCGTAAAAGCAATCCGGCTGCCGGCCGGCCCCGCCCACTGCTGCGGGGTGACCGACAGGGTTTGGGGACCGGTGGCCAGATACGCCGCTGCGCCGGCCAGCAACAGCAGCAGCAATGCGGCCCAGGCCAGTTTGCGACCACCCGACGCGCGCGGCACACCGCGGGCGGCGGCCGAGCAGCGCGGACAGCGGGCTTTGGTCCCGCGGCGCACGAGGTACAACTGCGAGCAGTTCTCGCGGGGGCAGATCGTGGCCGCGGCCGGTTCCAGATCTTTGCGCTTGTGGGCCCAGCACCAGACGAGCCGCCAGTCGCCCTTGCCACGCCGGCACTTGAAGAATTGGCAGTCTTCGCCGCCATATCCCGCGCCGCGCAACGTGCTCAGCCGCTGGGTGACCAGCGGAAGGAGTTGCTTTTCGAAATCGGTGATCGGCTTGATCTTGCCGAGCCGGCCGAGGAATGCCTCGACCTCATCTTTGAGCGGGCCTTGCAGATCGGCCGTCGTGGCGGGCGAGCAATCGACTTGCTCGAGGCGGTCGCCGTGCTCGTCGGCCATAAAGAACAGGACCGACTCGTCGGCTTCCCACACCGGCTCGGCGACAAACGTGCCCAGCCAGCGCCGCAGCGTGGCGTAGTTGGCGCCGGTGCGGTCGAGCAATGGCACGCCCGGCTCGATGGCGACGAGTTGAAAGTCGCGCGCGGCGGCCGACAGGTCCATTCGTAGAATGCAGGCGGCCATCGTAACTTATATTTCCAACTGCGCGGGATTCAATAGCATCAATTCTATGCTGCCCCAAATCAGGGCCGCAAGCCGTTTTGCCTCAACCATTTAATGGCAGTACGCACGCCGACGCCCGGAGGTGCGCTGCTAACGAGAAAGTAACGCACTACGGCCCTTTTCGCTTCATTTCCCGGCCGCAACCCGCAAAAGCAGCAAGGTCGTGTCGTCGTAGCGCAACTCGCCTCGTTGGCGGAGGCCGAGCATGGCGTCTTGCCACTGGGGCAGCGACAGCGGCCAGCATGCCGGCCAGTCGGGCGGGCGGCCGGTTTCGTAGCCCCGCAAGGCCCAGGCGGCCAGAGAATCGGTACACAGCGCCAGCCAGTCGCCGGCCCGGCATTGGCAGCGGCAATAGTTGACCTCGATCAGCCCGTCGCGTCGCCGGTCGACGCTGCCCAGCGCGCAGGGCGAATCCGTAAACTCGCGGCTGGCTGCCAGCGGAAAGGCCCGCAGCAATTCGCCCTGGCGAACGTGGAACAGGCAACTATCGCCCACCGCTCGGCACTCGAGGTTCAGGTCGGGCCCGTCGCCGCCGGCCAACTCGATCCACAGCAGCGTGGAGAGAGCGCCCGTACGCAGCTTGGGACGCTGATGCCAGGCCAAGGCCTGCGAGTCGATCGACGCCGCCCACTGCTGCCGCAACGGTGCGAGCCAGGCGCTCCAGGCGGCCCCGTCGGCCGCTTGCTCCCAGCGGGGCGGGTTCTGTACCCCTGCCTCGACCAGCATTTTGGCCCAGCGCCCAGAAAACAGGCTGGCCGAAACCCCGTCGGCAATCGCCGCCAGCCCACGCTGGCCATCGACCGCAAAGGCGTCCTGGTTAGCCGCCTCGTGCTCACGGTCTTTGGCCAGCCAAAACGTTTGATGTTCGAAAAACACTTTTCACTTCTCAGTCTTCACTTTTCACGCTTCACTTTTCACTTCATTTCTATCTCATATTCGCCGCCGCCCTCGTTCCCATGTCGAGAAAGTTCACCAACACGACCATGTCCGCATTGAAGGCCATGCCGCGCGCGCCGGGCTCGAGCGTCATGCCTTCGGCTACCGCGCTGCGGAAAAACGGTTCGGGCAGCGGACTCGACATCTGATACAACACGCCGGCCAAGGGATCCCCGCCGTGCGGCTCGGCCGCGGGAAACACAAAGGGCTCGGCCCCCTTCGCCGACAAGTGGCAATTGAATAACAGCACGTTGCCGTCGCGGGTGGCCAACTCGCGCACGGCCGCCGCATATTTCAGCGGGCTGCCGTCTTGCGACTCGCCGTCGGTGATGTGAATCACCATCGGCGGAAAGCTGTCGGGATGCGCAACGATCCAGTCGCTGAGCACCTGCCGCGCGTACTTGAGCACGTGGCACATGGGCGTGCTCCCCTGGGCCTCGGGCTCGATCCACAGCGGCGTGTCGCTGGCCATATCCAGCACTTCACCGCTGCTCTCGTCGCGGAATTGCTGCATGCTGGTCTCGATCCGCGCGGGATGGTTGCCGATATCGGTGATCGACACCAGCGGCCGCCCGGCCAGCGGGCCTTGCAACACCGGCGCGATGGCCGGCACGAGTTCCTTGGTGGTGCGATATCCGATCACGCCCACGTCGAGCCAGTCGCGAATGCCGTCGTCACACGAGGCGCGAATGGCCATGTTGTGCAGCCAGTTGTTGACTGCCGCGGCCAGTTCGTCGCATTTTCGCCGCGTCGAGCCGGCCAGCTTCTGCTCCATCGACTGCGAGCGATCGAGCAGAAACAAGACACAGGTTTTATGATCGCGGCTGATTTCCCGTTGATAGGCAGACACGCGCTAGGCCCTCTCGTTCTCTTCCGGCGCCCGCGGCTCGCTGAACGCGCTGCGCCGACTGGCATTTTCATAGAGCAGCCGCCATGGATCGGCCTCGCGGCATTCGGCCAGCAGTTCGGCATCCCACAATTCTAATATCTGGCGCTCGCGGACGTCAGCGGGCAGCGAGCCGGCGACCTCGAGTTTGCCGAGCAGGGCCGCTCGCCGGCCGGCCAGTTGTGCGCGGACACGCTGGTCGTCGCTCAAGAAGCGGCCGGCGCCGACGTGCTCGCAGCCTTCCGCGGCCGCTGCCATCGCGGCTTCCGTAGCAGGGGCGGCCAAGGCCGCCAGAAACCGATCCCAGGCCGCCATCCGCTCGGTCGCCAGGCGGAGCCGTGGCCCCAGCTTGGGATGGTACTCCGGCGGCAACTGCGTGGCCCCGTCGATGAACTCGCGCTCGCCTTCGAGTGTCACGACGCTGGCCAGTTCGTTGAGTGTTTTCAATTGGCGGACG
>DATCFX010001154.1:0-1182 GCA_036509275.1 Pirellulales bacterium
CGCCGCAGATCGATGTAGCGGTACTTGAGCCGCAGGTCCTCGCCGGGCAAGTCTTTCGTGCCGGGCTGAAACGGCGGCGTGGCGCTCTTGTTCAGGACTTCGAGCCGGGTAGCCCGTAGCTCGATTTCGCCCGTGCTGAGCTTGGGGTTCACGGTCCCCTCGGGCCGATGGGCCACGTTGCCGGTCACGGCGATGACGAACTCGCTGCGCAGCGAGCGGGCCAATTCCTGGATCTCGGCTCCGCTGTCGGGATCGAAGGCGATCTGCGTCTTGCCGTAGCGATCGCGCAAATCGACGAACAGAATGCCCTTGTGATCGCGGTAGCTGTCAACCCAACCGCAAAGCGTGGCTTCGCGGCCCACGTGCTCGGCTCGCAACTGGCCGCAAGTATGCGTTCGGATCAAGGGAGTTCCTCTGGGGCTGGTGCCGCCTGCCGGATCGTTTCGGCCGGCAAAGAACGTGGCATTGTAGACGGCCCGGCGACGGCGTTAAAGGGCACCGGCCTGGGCGGCAATTTCGCGGGCGATTATTGCTGGATCGAAACCGGCGTCCGATTCGCCCAGCCGGATCCAGCGGCATTCGCTCAGGCTGCGGAACCAGGTCATCTGCCGCTTGGCAAATTGCCGGGTCCGCAATTTTACCAGCTCGATGGTCTCGTCCAGCGGCCGCTGGCCGGCGAGGTGCTCGAGCACTTCGCGATATCCGACCGCCAGGCTGGCCGTGCGGCCCAAGTGGCGGCCTTCGGCCAGCAGCGCTTCGACCTCGGCCACCAGGCCGGCGGCAAACATGTGCTCGACCCGGCGATCGATCCGGTCGGCCAGCAGTTCCTTGGGCCAATCGAGCACGAATACGCGGCAATCCTCGGCCGGTCGGGCCCGATCGAATTGCTGCTGCCAGCCGCTGATCGGCCGGCCGGTCTTTTCGTAGACTTCGAGTGCCCGGATCAGCCGCCGCTGGTCGCGCGGATGCAGCCGGCCGGCAGCTTGCGGATCGACGCGGCTCAGTTGCTCGTGCAGCCAGCCGGGCTCATGCTCTGCGGCCGCATCAAGCAATCGCTGCCGCACTCGCCAATCGGCCGGCGGCCCCTCAAAAATGCCGCGCAGCAGGCCCTTTAAATACAATGGCGTGCCGCCGACGAAAATCGGCGTGCGGCCGCGCGAGACAATCGCCTGCACCGTGGCA
>DATCFX010001155.1:0-3193 GCA_036509275.1 Pirellulales bacterium
CAGCGCGTCGACCACGAGCCGGCCGATATTCAGCGACGCAGTTGCCGCCGGCGACGGGGCATTGCAGACGTTCACCATCCGGCCATTGGTCTGAATGACGAAGTCGTCGACCATGCTTCCATCGCGCGCAATCGCCTGCGCGCGAATGCCCGAGGGCGCGGGCTCGAGCAGTTCTCCGCGAATCTCGGGCACCAGCCGCTGGAGCGCGCGCACAAAGGCGGCCTTGCTGAAGGATCGCCAGATCTCGCCCAAGCCGGTCTTCCAATGCCGGCGCGCCAGCCGCCAAAAGCCCGGATACGTCAGCGACTCGGCCAGGTCGCGCGCGTTCACGTCCAGCTTGCCATAGCCCTCGCGCGCGTAAGCCAACACGGCATTGGGCCCGCACTCCACCTCGCCGTCGACCATGCGGGTAAAATGCACGCCCAGAAACGGAAAGCTGGGATTGGGGACCGGATAGATCAGGTTGCGGCACAGATGCCGGGCCTCGGGCTTAAGCTGAAAATACTCGCCGCGAAACGGGATGATCTTCACTTCCGGCTGCTGCCCGCCCAGGGCCATCACGCGGTCGGAATACAGACCGGCGCAGTTGACGACGTGGGCCGCCGAATAATCACCCTGACTGGTGTGCAGAATGGCCTCGCCGGGTCGCTCATCAATGCCGGTGACGCGGCAATCGAGCACGATGTGCCCGCCGGCCTTGCGGATCAATTCGCCCAGCCGCTGGCAGACGCCCGGATAGTCGACAATGCCGGCCTCGGGCACGTGGATCGCGCGGATGCCGGCCGCGTGGGGCTCGAGCTCGTGCAAGCGGTCGGCGCCGATGATCTCGCAGCGGACGCCGTTGGCCTGTCCGCGCTCGTAAATCCGCGCCAGTGCCGGCAGCTCATTTTCGCTGATGGCGACGATGACCTTGCCGCAGACGTCGAAGGCCACTTGCTCGCGGCGGCAGAATTCTTCCAGGGCCTGTTTGCCCTGCCGGCAGTTGGTGGCCTTGAGCGAGCCCGGCTTGTAGTAGATACCCGAGTGCAGCACGCCCGAGTTGCGTCCGGTCTGGTGCATCGCCAGGCCGGGCTCTTTTTCCACGAGCAGCACTTTCAGCGCCGGATAGCGCTCGGTGAGTTGCCAGGCCGTCGCCAGCCCCACGATCCCGCCGCCAATAATCGCCACGTCCGCCGTTTGCATGCCCGCAGCACCCGCTAACCGGTTCGTGATTTTCCATTTCGAACATCGATTCGTCGCCGCCATGAATTTACGGCCCCGGCCCCGGCCGGCAAAGGCCAAAGCCACGCGCTCAGCCGATTGGCTGCTCCGGTTGCTTGACAGCGAGACTCCCGGCCATGCAGGATTGGTGGTGAGGATTTCCGCGACCGCCGACCAGCGGGGTGCGCGCGGCCGCGGCCCCGTTTTCACGGCATTGCCCAACGAGACGACATGACCGAGCGGCACCTGCAGCCCATTTTGGCCGGCATCGCGTTTGTCCTGCTTGGGTCGATCGCGGCCGCGGCGCCGGTGGATGACAATCCGTTCGGCTTGCCTGCGCCTCGCGACCGTGCGCGCCCGGGGACGGTGATGCTGCATGGCGGCGGCAACGGCCTCCGGGACGAGATTCGACAGGAGTTCGTTCGATTGGCCGGCGGCCACGATGCCCGCATCGTGTTGATGCCGTCGGACATGTGCCAGACGGCGGAGTCCTAGCTGTTGCCGGCATGCCGACTACAATACCACTTCAGAAATCGGCCAGATAGCTCCCGCCGGCGGCTGGGCTTTGGTGTACGATGAAGCCGGCGGAACGCTCGTCGACCATGCCCGCAATCGTCGATTCTAAGCTTCCAGCGGTTCATCGGCCTTCCGCGTCGGAGGTGTTCCTTGAAGACTCCTATACTGGTGCTGGGAGCATTTCACGCTCTGGTGCTCGGCCTGCTTGTCGCTGCCGCGCCATCGCAGCCCCCGGCGGCTGCAGCCGATGCCGAAAACCACGCGCCGATCGCTCCAAGCGAGTATCGGAGCGTGGATGCGATTTTTCAGGGCGTCGAGAACAGCCTGCAAAACGATGCCAGATATCGGGCCGATGGCGACAATCGGTACCTCGTCAGTTCGCTTGCCGAAACGCTCCAGCGGCAAGCCAGCGGCGGAGACCGCGATGCTCAATTCAAGCTGGGCGCGATGTGTTTGGAAGGGGTCGGCGTCCGCCCCAATCTCGACGAGGCGATCCGCTGGTTTACGCAGGCCGGCGGCGCCGACCATCCGCTCACGCAACTGGCCTACGGGCGGCTGTATCTGAAGTGCCGCGACGACGATGCGCGCAGAATCAATGTCCGTGAAGAAGCAATCGAAGCGCTCGGGAAAATTGGGCCGGCGGCTGAGCCGGCGATTCCCCTGCTCGAGCGGGAGCTGGATCGCGACTGGCCAATGGGTTTCCACGCGGCAGAGGCTCTGGGGCGCATCGGCGGCCGAGGCGTCGCGATCCTGATCAAGGCGCTGGCCAGCAAAGACGTCGGCGTCCGGCGAGCGGCTGCCAGCGGTTTGGCCGCCGCGCCGGAAAATGCCGGGCCTGCAACCTCGCAACTGACCGCGGCCTTGCACGACGAAGATCAGCAGGTGCGCGAGTTCGCTCAACGCGCCTTGAAGCGCCTGGAGATGCGGAAGGCACGGGAGGCACGACCATGAGCCACGCACGCCTGGGGGCCGCCGTGCTCTGGGTCGCTTGGTTGAACCTTTCGGCCGCAACGCAAGCCCAGCCTCCGACCGACGAAATCGTTGCCAGGCACGTCCGGCAACTGAAGGACGCCGATGCCCATCTGCGGGTGGCGGCTGCAATCCGCCTGGGAGAACTCGGCGATCGGGCGGCAGCGGCGGTGCCGGCACTGGCCGAAGCCTTGTCCGACCCGGACGAATCGGTCCGCCGCTATGCGGCTTCGGCGCTTGGAGAACTCGGCCGCCACGCCAAAAGTGCTATCGCCGCGCTGGGGCGACTCGAAGCCGACCCTAGCCGCTATACGCGCGAGACGGCTTGGAAATCGCTCGTGCAGATCGAGCCGGGCATCGCGCTGGACACGGCCTCGCTTGCCGCCGGTCTCAAATCAACCCAGGCTATGCGCCGCCGCTGGTCGGCCGAGGCGCTTGCCTTGCTCAAAGGCGGCGGCGCGCGACCAGCCTTGGCGGAGCTGATCGTCGCGCTCGGGGACGAATCGGC
>DATCFX010001156.1:0-2428 GCA_036509275.1 Pirellulales bacterium
CGGCCGGCCGGACCGCCTCAATCGCTCCCATCCAGCGACGGCGGCGTAACGTCCAATGGTGGCCACGCTCCCCCTTTCCCAATGCCGGAACACCGGCTTCGTCAACGTCGGGACCGATCACGACACCGGAGCCTTCGCCGTCGCCTCGATCTGCGGTTGGTGGCGGGGCGAAGACCGACGGTTATATCCGAAGAGCCAACAACTCGTGATCACCGCAGACGGCGGCGGTAGCAACGGCTATCGACTGCGGCAGTGGAAGCCGGAACTGCAGCGACTGGCCGACGATACCGGGCTGGCTCTCTGCGTCTGTTATTTTCCCCCGGGCACGAGCAAATGGAACAAAGTGGAACATCGCTTGTTCTCGTTCATCTCCTCGAACTGGCAGCGGCGAACCGCTGCGAGATTATGAAACCGTCGTGCGCCTGATTGCCGGCACCACCACCGCCAAGGGCTTAACCGCAACTTGTCGCCTAGACCCAATACTGTTCACTTACCAACAGGGCGGATTTTTACTGGGAAAGCGGTGGGAGGGGATGGAGCGTTGCCGCGGCGCAAGGCGTAACCGGACATCTTGCGTTTAACGCCACGGGGGATGCGCCGGCCGCGGCTGCTCACGCAACGTTCCTCCAGAATCTCGGCGAGCAGGGCATTGATCCTGAGGGAGAACTGCTCAGGGGGGAAAAGCTGGCCGGCTGGCCAGCTTGCGGCGCACGACGCGCACGGCGTGGGTGAACGAGAGCCGATCGGGGTCGAGTTCCGCCTTGCGGGCGGCCTTTAACAGCAAGCTGCGCACAGCGCGATGGGCGAGGAGCAGGCCGTAGAACTCTTGTTCGATCAATTCCGGCGTCTTGCTGCGCAGGACCACTTGGCTGCCGCCGCGCAAATGCGTTTTCAACTCATCGAAGGCGCCCTCCAGTTCCCAGCGCTCTGGATAGAGTGCGGCCAGTTCCTCGGCCGGGGCCTGCTCGGCGTCGAGCAGCGTGGTCATCAGTCGATACGTCTCTCCGTCAGGCTGCCCCTCCAACTGATACTCGATGACGCGCACCCGCAATCCGCCGCGGCGGTGCCGCCGGTCCTTGGGCGAAGCGTAGAAGCTCGACAGATACGAACCGTCCGGCTGCGCCTCCTCGACGGGCAGGACCAGATTTGAGCGGATGCGCCACAACAAATCCGCCCCGGTGCCCACGGCCTGCTGCCAGAGCGGAAACCCCGCGAACAGCCGGTCCGCCAAGCAGAGCATCCCCGGCCGCAAAGCAGGCATGACGGCTTCGGCCAGCGCGTGCTCGCTGCGCGCATACGGCCCCATGGCCACCGAGAAAAAACCGTGCGAGCCGGTCTCGATCAAGCCGACCAGACGCAATTGCGGAAACGCCGCCTCTCCCCGGCTCGCACCTGGCTTGCCGAAATGCTTTCGATTCGACGCGGTATCCGGCACATCCAGCGTGCTGCCGTCCAGCGCGACCAGTCGCTGGCCCCGGTAAAATGCGCCCGGGGTCTGCGGCTCGGCCATGGGCTGGGCGGCGGCTTCCCACAGTCGCCGCAACGGCTCCGGCCCCAACCGCTGGCGCGCCTGAGATATCGCGGCCTTGCTCGCGACCTTCATGCCCTCATTACCCTGCAGCCAGCGCAGCCCCTCCACCAGCACCCGCAACACTTCGCGCGTCGAAACCGCCATCAGCAAGCCCAGCGCCATGACGTAATAGGTCACCACCTCTGCCGGCAAGTCCCGCACCCGTTCGCTGCGTTTGTCCGCTGCGGCCACCGCCCGAGTGACCTCATCGAGGGGATACGCTGCCGCCAGCACCCCCATGCTGAGGTGCTCCGCCAGTTTTCCGCCGCCGCCCATCGTCATTGCTGTTCGCGCCATGCCCTTTTCTGAGGGAGCGGTCGCCCGAAGTCAATTAACTAAGTGAACAGTATTGGGCATAGGCCGGGTTGCGTTTGATGAACCCCGCGACATACGAACAGCGAGGAACAATTTTCCACTGCCGCTGCCGCGCTTCATTGAGCGCGGAGCGAGCCAGGGCGGCGGCGATTCTTTGGCCACGTAGGCCTTCCGGCACAAAAGTATGATCCAAGACAACGTGCGCTCCCTCGTGGACGTAGCTGAGGAACGCAGGTGGCGCGCCGCTCACTTGCATTTCAAAACGATGCCGCGTGGCGTTGTGGGTTACCGGGGGGTGGAGCGAGGGTGGCCGGGGCGGTAGCGCTCATTGTCGGTGACGAGACCGGTCGGCGCCGGCTCCAGTCTTCTTTCAGTCGGGCTTTGATGTCCTCGATGGAGGTCAAAGCGAGAACCTTTGCGGCCAACGCCTCCGCTTCGGCCAACCGAATCGAACGAATGGCGTGTTTGATTTCGAGGAGCCGGCCGGGGCTCACGCTGAAGCTCCGGAAGCCCAAGCCGAGCAGGAGGGCGGTATTGGCGGGG
>DATCFX010001157.1:0-2222 GCA_036509275.1 Pirellulales bacterium
GTACAGGCCGACGCCGTTGGCCGTGCCACCGGCCGCGGCATTCACGGTGCCGCGCAAGACGATGGCCGGAACCACCGGCCGCCCGCGGGCGTTCACTTCGTCGGCCAGATGCTCGCGAAAAAACCGGTCGACGACCAGCACTTCGTCGATCGAGCCCAAGCGATCGAGCGCCAGGTGCCGCAAGCTGCCGCGCACACTGTCGCCGACCAGTAGCGCCCCGGTCAGCACCGCCGTGCCGGCAATCACGCCCAAGCCGGCCGCCGCATGCGCGCGGCGATGATAGAACAGGCCGGCCAGGATCAGTCGCAATTTCGACATACGCGCCGCCGTGCTTTCGAATCGGATCATTTAGCCGGCTCATTCATGAGCTGGTTTCTTGTCTGCCGGCGGGCATCGAGCCCCGTTCGATCAGCCGCCCGCCGTCCAGCTCCAGTTGCCGCTGCAATCGCCCGGCCAGCTCGTCGCTATGCGTGACGACGATCAGGATCGTTTGCTCCTGCCGCTGCAATTCCAACAGCAGCTCGGCCACGCCGGCGGCCGTCGAACGATCCAGATTGCCCGTCGGCTCGTCGGCCAGCACGAGTAAAGGCTGGCGAATCAGCGCCCGGGCCAGCGCCACGCGCTGCCGCTCGCCGCCGGAAAGCTCGGCCGGCACGTGATCCAACCGATCGGCCAGTCCCACGCGCTCCAGCAGTCGGTGCGCTCGCAGGATGTCGTCGGGCTGTGCCGGCCCGGCGGCCAGCGTGGGAATCAGCACGTTTTCCAGCACCGTGCATTGCGGCAGCAGATGATGATCTTGAAACACGAAGCCGATCTGCCGATTGCGGAACTTGGCCAATTGGCCCTCGTCCAGCGCCAGCGGTTGGCGGCCGTCGAGCGAGACGCTGCCGGCCGTGGGCCGATCGAGCGTGCCGATGATGTTCAGCAGCGTGCTCTTGCCCGACCCGCTGGGCCCGACGATGGCCAGGTTTTCGCCGCGCTCCAGGGCCAGCGAACAACCCTCGAGCACCACCAACGGCCCACTGCGGCCGGGATATTCCTTGCGAATGTTTTCAACGACCAGCGCGGGCATCGGGCTCTTTCCAAAAAATCAAGAAGCCAAAAATCAAGAACTCGGTTGGCCGGCCGCCAGGGCCAGCACGCCCAGGCCGTAAAACGTGTACTCGACGTCGACGCCTTCGTCCCACACGCCGCCGCGAAAGCCCCCCTCCGCGACTTCCATCTCCAGCACATACCGCCGGGCCGCGTCGACTTCGATCTGGTCGCAGCCGCCGAGGTCGGTAAGGGTGAGCAGGCCGGTGAACGTGCTCAGCACGTCGGCGATCGGAATCCGCGTATTGGCCCGCAGGCCGCCTTCGTCGGTTTGCATCCCGGCCAAAAAATCGACGATCGCGGGCGCCGAGCCGTTGATCGCGTCCAGCAGTTTGAGCAGCCCGGCCGCCGCCGCCGTGGGATTGGTGCCGCTGCGCTGCATCGGCGCCATTTCCACAAACCCGCCGTCGCTGCGTTGCCGCGAGCGCACGAAGTCGGCCAGCCGCGCGGCATCGGCCGGCGGGCGGCCGATCAGTTGCTGGCACAGGGCCATCAGAAACGAATAGTACGTGCTGCTGGCCGCCCCTTCCTCCGTGCGCGCGTAGCCGCCATCGGCCCGGCGGAACCGCTCCAACTCGCCGGCCACCGCTTCGCGCCAACCGGCCGGCGCTTGGGCAAACACCTCGACGCCGGCCAGCTTTTCCAGCAGTGCCGCGCCATACACGAGCGAAAGAAAATCCACGATGGCCACGCGCGTGGAGAGCTGGGCCGTGAGAAACGCGGCGGCCCGCTCGGCCAGGTCGCCGTGCAACTCGCCCAAGATCGCCAGCCCGCGCAGGGCAAAGCCGGTGTAATACAGATCACTGGCGCCTTCTCGGCCGCCGAAGCCGCCATCAGCCCGTTGGGCCTGGCGCAGGTAGTTGGCATGCCGCAGTCGGCGCGACTCCGGCAATTGCCCCACGCCCTCGGCCAGGCGCAGCGTGAGTTGTTCGAGATAGTTCATGGCGTGCGGGCGGGAATCGCGGCGAGCGGCAAGCGGCAGCTTGCCGGTAATTGCCCGCCATTGTACGGCCCGGCGCCGCGAATTTAAACCGCCCCCATAAAGCCGCGACCGGTGGTCGCGGTGCGGACCGCGGGCCGCGACCACCAGTCGCGGCTTTATGAGGGCTGCGCCGGCTCGGCCACAAACG
>DATCFX010001158.1:0-19332 GCA_036509275.1 Pirellulales bacterium
CATTTTGTCGATGCCGTCTGGATCGCCGTGTTCACAACCGTGTACATCATTAGTAGATAATATCAGACGGATCCCAGCGGTTTATGTTCGACGTAGAGGACGTGTAACATGGGGCCTCCCATCCGCAAGATCACGCTCAAAGGCTATAAGTCCATTCGATGCCTTGAAGACTTCGCCTTGGGCCGGATCAACGTCTTGATTGGCGCAAATGGATGCGGCAAGAGCAACTTCGTGAGCTTTTTCCAGTTGCTCCGCGAGATGGTAGATGGACGGCTCGAACAGGCCGTAAATATCGCGGGCGGTGCGGATACGCATTTATTCCTCGGCCCAAAGGTGACGAAACAGATCGAAGCGGACTTGGAATTTGGCGAGAATGGCTATCGGTTTTCGCTCCAACCGACTGCCGATAATCGGCTGATCTTTGGCGACGAACGAATTAAGTACGAATGGACGCCAGGCTACACGCAATCGGTCGACCGCTCGATCGGTCACGGTCATAGCGAGTCAAAACTCAAAGAACAAATCGAAGAGGACACTCGCAACAAGCGAATCAGCGAATACATCTATTCGGCCGTATCCAGTTGGACCGTCTACCATGTTCACGATACGAGCGAAACCGCGGCGATGCGCCGCACGTGTTCTGTCCGCGACAACTCGCGGCTCCGGCCGGATGCGGGCAATCTTGCGGCGTTTCTGCACTTTTTAAGGGACGACGACGAGCCGTCTTATCGCCTCATTGTCGAGACGGTAAAGCTGGTTGCCCCATTCTTCAAGGACTTTCGGCTTCGCCCAACGAAGCGCAAGGACGACGAGTACGTCCTGCTGGAATGGGAGCAAGAGGGCAGCGATTACCCTTTTCATCCCAGTCAGCTTTCGGATGGCACTCTTCGCTTCATTGCTCTGGCGACTGCCCTTCTACAACCTGTACCGCCTGCGACGATTCTGATCGACGAGCCTGAACTCGGCTTGCACCCGTTTGCTCTTGATATCCTCGGGAACCTGATTCTCCAGGCTCAAGAGCGGACCCAACTGATTGTGTCCACACAATCGGCTCCGCTGCTGAACTCGTTTGACCCGGAGCAGATCGTCGTGGTTGAACGGCACGACGGGGAATCGACATTTAGACGGCTTGAGAAGCCGGGGCTGACGACCTGGCTTGAGGACTATACGCTGGGCGAACTTTGGCAGAAGAACGTTTACGGTGGGGGGCCCGTGCATGAGTAAGGTCATCGCCGTTGTCGAGGGATCAACGGAGCAGACCTTTGTTCGTGAAGTCCTGGCGCCTTGGCTGTGGAATGGCAGCCAGGTCGAACTTGTCGCCTCGCCCGCCGGTAAGCCGGGCAAAAATGGGGGCAATAGCTATGCGCGGGTGAGACGGGACATTATCAACCATCTCAGGAATCCACACTTTACCGGTGTAACGACATTTTTTGATTTCTACGGTATGCCTCTCAGTTGGCCAGGTCGGACAGACGCTCGCACGAAGTCACACGCCAGCAAGCCATCGATCGTCGAGAATGCCATTCGCAATGACATTACTGCGGACGCAGGCGAAGATCTGACCTCGCGCCTGTACCCGTACGTGCAGATGTACGAGTTCGAGGCTCTGCTCTTTTCAGACACGACTGCTCTGCCCGAAGTTATGCGGAACGCAAGCTCAAAACAACGGCTAGATGCCATCCGCGAGGACTTTGGAACGCCGGAAGAGATTAATGACTCGCCAAATACAGCTCCGTCCAAGCGAATCGAGCACATCTTTCCATTCTTCCGCAAACCGCTTCACGGCGTCCTTGCGGCCAAGAGAATCACGATCGAAGTAATGCTCGGGGCGTGTCCTCACTTCGAGCAGTGGGTGGCCCTGTTGGGATCCCTCGGCGGGCAGGAGGGCAAATGATGGCAACACCTAGCGAGTTGCAATCTGCCGCCAATGACCCGCCGCCCGGGCATGTCGATTCGGTCGAAATGCCGCGCCCGACAGTCGCGCCGCTGCTGCTGTCGGCGGGCATGGCCCTGCTGGCCGCGGGGCTGGCCACGAGCCTGGTGTTTTCCTACGTGGGCGGCGCGCTAATTGTCGTGGCGCTGGGGACTTGGATCAGCCACCTGCTGCCCGGCCGCGGGCATCTGCACGAACCGCTGGTACGCGAAGCCGCGCGCGCCGCCCCGGCCGCCGGGCTGCCGGGAACCGTCGAACAACTCACGCCCGGCGCTCCGGGCTACCGACTGCGTCTGCCGGAGCGGGTGCATCCGATCTCGGCCGGCATCAAGGGCGGCATCGCCGGCGGCATCGTCATGCCAATTCCGGCGCTGGCCTACGGCGTGCTCAGCGGTCACGGCATTTGGTTTCCGATCAACCTGCTGGCCGGCATGCTGCTGCCGGGCGTGGGCGATATGTCGCTCCAAGGACTGGAGAAGTTCAACGGACTGCTGTTGGGCGTGGCCGTCGTGATCCATGTCGTACTGAGCGTGATTCTCGGGCTGGTGTATGGCGTGCTGCTGCCCACGCTGCCGCGGATCCCCAAGCCGCTGGCCTGGGGCGGACTGCTGATGCCGCTGCTGTGGACCGGCGTGAGCTACTTGGTGATGCGACAGATCAACCCCCTGTTGCAACAGGGGGTCGACTGGCCGTGGTTCGTCGTTTCGCAGTTCATCTTTGGCATCGTGGCGGCGCTGGTGGTGCTGCGGCATCCACATTGGCGGCCGCTGACGGCAGGCCTGGCAGGCGGCGTGGTTGGCGGACTGCTGATGCCGCTGCCGGCCGAACTCTGGAGCCTGGCCACCGGCCACGGATTTTGGTATCCGATCAATCTGCTGGCCGGCATGGCGGTGCCCGGGTTGGGAAAACTGCCGCTGGGCGCGCTCGAGCAATTCCACGGCGATTGGTTCGCGATCGCCGTGGGCATTCATGCCGGCATGTCGGCCACGTTTGGGCTGGTGTATGGGCTGCTGCTGCCGCGGGTGCGGCCGATTCCGGCCGCCGTGGCCTGGGGCGGCTTGCTGCTGCCGCTGTTGTGGACCGCCACGAGCTACGGCCTGATGGGTGTGGTGAACCCGCTGCTGCAACAGCGGGTCGATTGGCCGTGGTTCGTGGTCTCGCAGTTTGTGTTTGGAATGGTGGCAGCGATGGTCGTGCTGCGCTCCGAGATGATACACATCCCGCCAGCCGGGCGCGGGCCCGACAGCCTGGCCGCGTTTCTCGAAGGGACTTAAGCGTGGTGGGCTCTCGCAGTGCTCGAAAGTGCAACCGCCGCCGCAGCGCACGCTGCGCGCTGGGCGGCCTGGCCGCGCTCGCGGCGCTGCTGGCCGGTGGCTGCGACCTGCCGGGTCAGCCAGATCCCAGCCAGCGTCCTGATAGCCACGCCTCGACCGGCCCGGAACTCTACCAAACCCATTGCGCCGGCTGTCATGGGGCCGAAGGCAAACTAGGCCCTGCGCCGCCGCTGAACGATCGGCTCTTTTCCGCGATCATGCCGCGCGACGAACTGCTGCACGTGATCGCGCGTGGCCGGCCCGGAACGGCGATGCCGGCCTTTTCGCACAAGCACGGCGGCCCGCTCAGCGAGGAGCAAATCCGCACGATCTCGTGGCCCCAAACGGGGCCGCCGCTGGCTGCCGTCACGACGCCCGCTTGGCTCAGGCTCGATCGCGCGATCCCGGCTGGCAACCCGACGCGCGGCCTGCAAGCCTTCGCGCGGGCTTGCGCCGACTGCCACGGCAGTCAGGGCGAAGGCGACGACGCCGGGGCGGTCAACGACCGCGCGTTTCTGGAACTCGTCAGCGACCAGGCGCTGCGCCGGCTAATCATCACTGGCCGGCCGGATTTGGGCATGCCCAACTACGCCGACCATACCGACCGCGATGACGATTATCGCGCGTTGGATAAACAAGAGATCAACGACCTCGTGGCGCTGCTGGCCGCCTGGCGGCGTGGCGAAACGGTCGAACCGCACTGACAGGACACGGCATGGAAACTTCGCACGACCCAGCGGCCGCGGCCTCCGCCGCCCCGCAAACTCCTCCGCCGCGGCGCCGTTTTTTTGAAGTCGTGACCTACATCCTCGGCGCGATCGCCGCGACGCTCGTCGGCGTGCCGCTGGTGGGCTACGTCGTCTGGCCGCGCAAGCGCCGTGTACAATGGGTGTCGCTGGGATCGATCGAGCAATTTCCGGTCGACCAGACGCGGCTGGTGGAATTCGACAACCCGCTGCGGCAACCCTGGGACGGCATCGTCGCACACACGAGCGTCTACGTGCGCCAGGCCGGGTCGCAGCCCGACGCCGAGCACCGCTTTATGGTCTTGGCCGTGAACTGCGCTCACCTGGGCTGCCCGGTCGAGTGGTTTCCCGAGTCGGGGCTGTTTATGTGCCCCTGTCATGGCGGCGTGTACCATGCCGATGGCGAGCGTGCCAGCGGGCCGCCGCCCCGCGGCCTGTTTCATTGCTTGTGGCGTGTCAAAGGCGGCAAGCTCGAAGTCCAGGCCCCGCACTATCCCACGCTGTACGACACGCTCCAGCAGCCGGTTTGAGGGGAAATGCTGAATGATGAAGGATGAATGATGAATGTCGGAAAACGCGCTGGCTGAACTCCACGGTGCTGGGCGTGGCGCTGGCCAGTCTGGCCTCGGACGTCGGCCATGAAATGGCCACCACGGCCATGCCGGCGCTGCTGGCCTCGCTGGGCGCGAGCTCGGCGCTGTTGGGACTGATCGAAGGCCTGGCCGACGGCCTGTCGAGTTTCGCCAAGCTGCTCTCCGGCCTATATGCCGACCGGCTCGCGCGCCGCAAGCCGTTGGCCGTGGTCGGCTACGTGGTCACGGCCAGCGGCATGGCCAGCTTTGCGCTGGCGACTCAGTGGTGGCACGTGCTGCTGGGGCGCGTGGGCGGATGGATCGGCCGCGGCGCTCGCACCCCGGTGCGCAACGTGCTGCTGGCCGAAGCCACGGATCCCTCGACGTATGGCCGGGCCTATGGCTTCGAACGTTCGATGGACAGCGCCGGAGCGATCATCGGCCCGCTGTTGGCGTGGATGATCGTCGAGGCCGGCGGCGTGCGCTCGGTGTTTGCCTGGACGCTCGTGCCGGGCGTGGTTGCCGCGTTGTGCATCGCCCTGCTGGTGAAAGAACGGCCGCACGAGCCGCAAGTGCAAGCGCGATTATTAAAGAGCATCAAAGGCCTGCCCGGCGAGTTCAAAGAATATCTCGTCGGCATCGGACTGGCCGGCATCGGCGATTTTTCCAACACGCTGCTGATCCTCTGGGCCACGCAGGCCTGGACGCCGCGGCTGGGGCTGGCCGCAGCCGCCAGCCGCGCGATGCTGTTTTACGTCGGCTACAACGTGGTTTATACGATCACTTGTTACGTGGCCGGCACGCTGGCGGACCGCTGGCCCAAGCACTGGGTCCTGGCCGCCGGCTATAGCTTTGCCGTGGTGCCGGCCGTGGCGTTACTCATGCCCGGCGATTCGGTGCTCAAGTTCGCCATCGTGTTTGGATTCTCCGGCCTGTACATGGGTGTGTGGGAAACGCTGGAGAACACCACGGCCGCCACGATCTTGCCGCCGGAGGTGCGCGGCGTCGGTTTCGGCGTGCTGGCCACGGTCAACGGCCTCGGCGATTTTGTCTCCAGCAGCCTGGTCGGCTGCCTGTGGTATGTCTCGCCCTCGGCCGCCATGGGGCTGGTGATCGTCACCTCACTGGCCGGGGCCGGCGTGATCGCGCACACGGGCTCGAAAACGAGACCCACGGACCACAGTCCGCGGGCTTGAGACAATGTTTGGCGCATCGGCGATCTGCACGAAATCTGCTTGCCAGTGTTGGTCCGATTGGGGGATAATGTCGCTCGCTGCCAGACCTGCCTGCCGATTGGCTCGCCACCCCGCCCGGAGCCGAATGGATGTTTCGCCACGCTCGGCAATTGCTCGCTGCAATCGTGCTGCTGGCCGCGGCTGCGCCCGCGATCGGTGCCGCGCGGATCGAATACAACCGCGATATCCGGCCGATCCTGTCGGACAAATGCTTCCGCTGTCATGGCCCCGATGGGGCGCATCGACAGGCCGATTTGCGGCTCGATCGCCGCGAAGACGCCGTGCATGATACGGGCGCTTGCCGGCCGATCGCGCCGGGCAAGCCCGAGCAGAGCGAAGTCTATCGCCGCATCACGGCCAGCGATGCCGACGAGCGGATGCCACCGGCCGATTCCGGCTCCGTGCTTTCAGCCCGCGAAATCGAACTGCTGCGCCAGTGGATCGCCGCGGGAGCCGAGTATCAGCCGCATTGGTCGCTGGTGGCTCCTCGTGCCACCCAGCCGCCGCCAGTTAAGCAAGCCACCCAGCAATCCGCCTGGGCTCGCAACGAAATCGACCGCTTCATCCTGGCCGAATTGGAAGCCCACGGCCTGCATCCCTCGCCCGAGGCTGATCGGCCGACGCTCTTGCGTCGCGTGTCGCTCGATCTGACCGGCCTGCCACCGACGGCGGCGGAGCTGGATCGGTTTCTGGCCGACGCGTCGCCCGGTGCGTACGAGCGCGAGGTCGATCGGCTGCTGGCTTCGCCCCGCTATGGCGAACGGCTGGCGCTCGACTGGCTCGACTCGGCCCGCTATGCGGATACCAACGGCTATTACACCGACCTGCCGCGGCAGGCCTGGCCCTGGCGCGATTGGCTGATCCACGCCTTCAACGCCAACATGCCGCTGGATCGCTTTACGATCGAGCAATTGGCCGGCGACCTGCTGCCAGGCGCCACGACCGACCAGCGGGTGGCCACCGGCTTCAATCGCAATCACATGACCAATAACGAGAGCGGCATCATCGACGAGGAGTTCCGCATCAGCTACGTGGTCGATCGGGTCGACACGACCAGCAACGTCTGGCTGGGCCTGTCGATCGGCTGCGCTCGGTGCCACGACCACAAGTACGATCCGATCACGCAGCGCGAATACTACCAACTGCTCGCGTTCTTCAACAACGTGCCCGAAAAAGGGCTGGTCAAGGATCCGGTCAACCCACCGCCGGTCTTGAGTTTGCCCAACGCCCGACAGCAGCGCGAGATTGACGAGGCGACAACCCGTCGCCAGGCGTGCGAACAAAGGCTGCAGGCGCTCGAGCCGGAACTGAAACGTGCGCTCGGCCAGTGGGAGCCATCGGCGCTGGCCGAGCTGCGCCCGATGCCCACCGCGGGACAGCAATCGCATCTGGCGCTGGATGGCGACGCGAAGGACAGCGGTCCGCATGGAAAAGAGACGCAGCCGATCGGCTCGCTGGCGTTTGTCCCCGGCGTGCGCGAGCGGGGCGCACGGTTCGATGCCACGCAATATGTCGAACTCGATGGCACGCTGCCGCTGGAAGCGTCGCGGCCGTTTTCGCTGGCCTTGTGGATCAAACCCGACGTGGCACCGCAGGGCTGCGTGGTTTCGAAGATGAGCTCGACGGCCGAGGCCCGTGGGTTCGAGATCATGTGGTACAAGTCGCGGCCGCGGGTCAATCTGGTGCATGCGTGGGGCCGCAGTTCGATCGGGGTCGTTTCCAAGCAAGCCTTCAGCACCGGCCATTGGCGGCACCTGGCGATCAGCTACGACGGCAGCGGCCGCGCCGCGGGCGTTACCATGTTTATCGACGGACGCTCGCAGCCAACGGTGATCGAGCGCGACAATCTCGCCGGATCGATCGCCACTGACGAGCCGTGGCGGCTGGCCTGGAAAGGCTCGGGCGTGGGTTTCGAGGGCACGCTCGATGAGTTGCGGCTTTACGATCGCCCGCTAACGGCCGCCGAAGTCGAGGCCCTGTACTGGCGCGAGGCGCTCGAAGGCGGTCTGCGCCTGCCAGCCAAGGATCGCAGCCGGTTGCAAACCGAGCAATTGCGAGCTTTTTACATCGAGCACCACGGATCGGCCGAGCTACAGCAGCTTTCGCGGCAGCGGGTCGCACTGCGCGAGCACGAGGCTGACTTGCGAGCCCAAGTCGTGTCCACTCCCGTGATGGAAGAAATGCGCCAGCCGCGGGCCACGCACGTGCTGGCGCGCGGCCAGTACGACCAGCCGGGTGAGCAGGTCAAACCCGGCGTGCCAAAAGCCCTGGGCGTGCTGCCGGCCGGCGCCCCGCGCAATCGCCTGGGCCTGGCTCGCTGGCTGGTGGATCCGGCCAATCCGCTCACGGCCCGCGTGCTGGCCAATCGCTACTGGCAGCTTGTCTACGGCGAGGGGATCGTGCGCACGGCCAATGATTTCGGCCTGCAAGGCGAACTGCCCACGCATCCGAAACTGCTGGATTGGCTGGCGGTGCGGCTGGTCCGCTCGGACTGGGACCTCAAGGCCTTCATCAAGCTCCTGGTCACCAGTGCCACCTACCGCCAGGCGTCGAAGCTCTCGGCCGAGTTGCTCGAGCGCGATCCTGACAACCGGCTGCTGACCCGCGGGCCGCGCTATCGGCTTTCGCCGGAGGTGCTGCGCGACCAGGCGCTCGCGGCCGGTGGGCTGTTGGTCGAGCGGATCGGCGGGCCGAGCGTCAAGCCTTATCAACCGGCCGGATTGTGGAAGGCCGTCAGCTACAACGGCGAGCAATCCTACGAGCAGGACCACGGCGCGGCGCTTTACCGCCGGAGCATGTACACGTTTTGGAAGCGGCAGGCGCCGCCGCCGGCGATGCTGGCCTTCGACGCTCCCACGCGCGAGATTTGCACCATTCGCCGCGCCCGGACCAATACGCCGCTGCAAGCCCTGGTGCTGCTGAACGACGTAACGTACGTGGAAGCTGCCCGCGCGCTGGGTGGCCGGATGCTCAAGGCGCGGCCGGATGTCAACGGGCGGATAGCTTTCGGCTTCCGCGCGGCGACCGGCCGGTTGCCGCACGAGCGGGAAGTCGCGACGCTCGCGAGTTATTTCCACGAGCAATTGGCCGCTTATCGGCGTGAACCGGACAAAGCCCGGGCGTTGCTGCGTGCCGGCGAGTCGCCGGTGGACCACTCGGCCGACGCTGGCGAGTTGGCCGCCTGGACCATGATGGCCGGCGTGCTGTTGAACTTGGACGAAACGGTGACGCAACATTGATTCGGAATCCGGTATGAACCCGCACGACCAACTTCGCAGCGCGATCACGCGGCGGCATTTCTTCGGCCGGACGGCCGGCGGATTGGGCGCTGCCGCGCTGGCTTCGCTGCTGAGCGATGGCGCAACCGCGGCCGCTCCGGCTGCACCCGGCGCCGCAGCATTTCCCGCTCGGGCCAAGCGGGTGATTTACCTGTTCATGCACGGCGGCCCCTCGCAGTTGGACTTGTTCGACTACAAGCCGCACTTGAGCAAGCGTCATGGCCAGGACTTACCAGCCTCGATCCGCGGAAGTCAGCGGCTGACGACGATGAGTTCCGGTCAAAAGTCGTTGCCCGTCGCGCCGTCGCCGTTCAAGTTCGCGCAGCACGGCCGGTCGGGGGCATGGATCAGCGAACTGCTGCCGCACTTGGGCAGCGTGGCCGACGATTTGTGCATTATCCGCTCGGTGCATACCGAGGCGATCAACCATGATCCGGCCGTGACGTTTTTGCAGACCGGCCATCAATTGCCCGGCCGCCCCAGCTTTGGAAGCTGGATTAGCTACGGCCTGGGCAGCGAGAACCAGGACTTGCCGACGTTTGTGGTGCTCACATCGCGCGGCAGTGCGGCGTCGCCGGCCGATCCGTTGTTCGCCCGGCTCTGGGGCTCGGCGTTTCTGCCGTCGAATCACCAGGGCGTGGCGTTTCGCTCCAGCGGCGATCCGGTGCTGTACCTGTCGGATCCCGAAGGCGTCGATCGCGACGACCGGCGGCGGATGCTCACCGCTCTGGGACAACTCAACCGGCAGCAATACGCCGAGTCGCTCGATCCGGAAATCAACACGCGCATCGCGCAATACGAAATGGCCTACCGCATGCAAACGTCGGTGCCCGAGCTGACCGATCTGGGCAGCGAGCCGGCCGAGACGTTCGAACTCTACGGCCCCGACGCCCGCACGCCCGGCACGTTTGCCGCCAATTGCTTGTTGGCCCGGCGGCTGGCCGAGCGCGGCGTGCGGTTCATCCAGCTTTACCATCGCGGCTGGGACCAGCACTACAACCTGCCGACCAACGTGCGGGCGCAATGCGGCGACGTCGACCAGCCGTGCGCCGCACTGCTGGCCGATCTCAAGCGGCGCGGGCTACTGGACGACACGCTGGTGGTGTGGGGCGGCGAGTTCGGCCGCACCACCTACTGCCAAGGCCATCTGACGGCCACGAACTTTGGCCGCGATCATCATCCGCGATGTTTCACGATGTGGCTGGCCGGCGGCGGCGTCAAGCCGGGAATCGCGTACGGCCAGACCGACGATTATTCGTACAATGTGACCGAAAACGGCGTCCACGTTCACGACTTAAACGCCACGATTCTGCACACGCTCGGCGTCGACCACACGCGGCTGACGTTCAAGTTCCAGGGCCGCTACTATCGCCTCACCGACGTACATGGCGAAGTGGTCCAGCCGATCCTGGTTTGAATTGCGCCGGGGTGCCATGCCCACGCTGCGTGGGCATGGCACCCAACAATCTTTTTTGAGGGATTCAATGATGCAATGGTCGATACGGCTGGCTGTCCGGGCGGTTTGCATTTTGGCAGGACTATGCGGCGGGGCTTTGCAGGCCGCGGAAAGCCGGCCGAACATTCTGTTGATTGTCAGCGATGACCAGGCTTATTCCGACGCAGGCTGCTTCGGCGCGACGGACGTCAAGACGCCGCGGCTCGACCGGCTGGCTACCGAGGGCGTGCGATTGACCCAGTTTTACGTCGCCTGGCCCGCCTGCACGCCTTCGCGCGGCAGCATTCTCACCGGCCGGTATCCGCAGCGAAACGGCCTGTACGACATGATCCGCAACGACGAGGTCGACTACGGCCACCGCTTTACAGAGGCCGAATACGCCATCAGCCCCGAGATGACTCTGGGGCTTGACCAACGCGAGGTTGTGCTGGCCCGGCCGCTGAAACAGGCCGGCTACCGCTGCGGCGCGATCGGCAAGTGGGACAGCGGGCGAGCCAAACGCTTTTTGCCGCTAGCACGCGGGTTCGACTTTTTCTACGGCTTTGCCAACACGGGCATCGACTACTGGACCCACGAGCGCTACGGAATTCCGTCGCTCTTTCGCGGCAACGAGCGGATTGAGGAAGAGGGCTATGCAACCGACCTGTTCTGCCGCGAAGCGCTGGGCTTCATTCAGTCGGCCGGCCGGCAGCCGTTTCTGCTGTACCTGCCCTTTAACGCGCCGCATGGGGCGTCGACCTTGGATCCGAATCAAAAAGTCGCGCAGGCCCCGGACGAATCGCTGGCTCAGTATGCACACGTCGCCTCGCGCGGCCGCCGCTATAAATGTGCGTGTATTTCGCGAATGGACGAGGCCATCGGCCGGATCCTCGACCTCCTGGAGGCCGAGCACCTCGCCGACAATACGCTGGTCATCTTCCTTTCCGACAATGGCGGCGGCGGACACGGGCTCACGGCGCCGCTGCACGGCAAGAAGAATCAACTCTTCGACGGCGGACTGCGCGTGCCTTTCATTGCGCGTTGGCCCGGCAAGATTCCCGCCGGCACGACGCGCACTGAGTTCACTACCGCCTTGGAGATTTTTCCCACCTTGCTCGCCGCGACCGGCACCCCGGCCCCGGCCAGCGTCGTGCTCGATGGCTTTGACATGCTGCCGGTGCTAACAGGCAAACAGCCGGCGTCGCGCAAGGAAATGTTCTGGCAACATCAAGATGACAAGGCCGCCCGCGTCGGCTCATGGAAATGGGTCGCCTCGCAGGTCGGCAACGGCTTGTACAACCTGGCCAGCGACGAGGGCGAGCAGCACGACTTGTCCACCGAGCGGCCGGAAAAGCTGGCAGACCTGCAAAACCGCTTCGAAAAATGGCGCCGCGAAATGGACGCCTCCGAGCCGCGCGGGCCGTTTCGCGATTACTAAACGCGCGATTTCACGCGTCGAACTCGTGCGCGTGGCCCCCTCCCACGGACCGCAGTCCGTGGGCTTAGGATCGGCTCAGCGGCGGGCGCGGGCCCGGGGCCAGAATGCTTTCGAGGATGATGATCTTTTGCCAGATGTTGCGCGACAAGCCGTTGGTGAGATTCGCCAACTGGTCGACCGCCTCGAGCGCGACGCGATCGCGCAGGTTCTGGGCGTACAAGGCGCCGAGCTTGCTGATGAGCGAGAGCAACTCGCTGCAATAGTCCAGATAGCGGCCCAGTTCGAAGGCCGTCAGCGCGGGCTTGGGCGACGACTCGGTGGCCGGGCCGCGGCCGGTTACCCGCTCGGGATCCTTGGTGAGCTGGTGCATGTCGACAATATGGGCCAAGGCCCGAAGTTCGTGGATGGCCGCCAGTGCCCGATCACGCTTGAGCCGCACTTCGAGCGTGACCAGAAAGGCGATGACGGCGCCGATTACCACCAGGCTGGCCAGGACCGAATCCATGAGTTGCACAAAATTTTCGAGGCGCAGCAGTTCGCCGCCCAATTGCAGCCGGGCCGCCGGCACGGCGACCAGCGCCACGATCGCCGCCAACAGCAGCGCGATGACCAGCCGCAGCCCCCAGGCCGGCCGGCGGATTTGCTCGGCCCGCAGGCAGGCTTCGCGCGCCACCTGGTGCAACTCCGTGGCCACGGCCGCCAGGCTGGAATGTGGAAAGCGTTCTTCGATCCGCCGGGCCAACAGCGCGATCGTGTCGACGATTTTGTCCGGCTGAAGGATGCGATACGAAGTTTTCATGCCCGCGGACCTTTTTACTTGCTGGTCCCGGCCGCAGGTTCGGCATCTTTACGCGGAATCAGGCCCTGCGCTGCGAGCCAGACGAGCGATTTTTCCTGCCAGGCCGTCCACATCGGCCCGCTGTAGTGATTGAGGCCGTGCCCGCCCTCGGGCAATTCCAGGTATTCGGCCGGCACGCCGTGCGCCTTGAGGGCTGCATAAAACAGCCGGCTGTTGTCCGGCGGCACGGCCTTGTCGTTGACGGCGTGTGCCAGAAACGTGGGCGGCGTGCGGTCGGTGACCTGTTTCTCGTTGGAAAACAGCTCGATGAGTTTTTGGCTGGGCATTGGACCCAGCAGGTTTTTCTTCGAGCCGCCATGCGTCGTTGCGCCCATCGTGATGACGGGATACACGAGCACGGCAAAGTCTGGACGCGAGCTGACGCGCTCGACTGGATCAGCGGACTTGGGATCGCCGGCATCGAAATGCGTGGCCGCGGTCGAGGCCAGGTGACCGCCGGCCGAAAACCCGATGATGCCGATGCGGGCCGGATCGAGGCCCCACTTTTCGGCATTGGCCCGCACCGTGCGGATCGCCCGCCCGGCATCGATGAGCGGCACCCACGGCCTGCCGGCCGGCAACCGGTATTCGAGCACGACACCGGCGATGCCGTGTTGCACGAGCCAGGCAGCGATGCCGTGTCCCTCGGCCCCCTTGACCAGCCCACCATAGCCGCCGCCCGGGCAGATGACCATTGCCGCGCCGTTGGCGCGTGCTGGATCGGGCCGATAGACGGTGATCGTGCTCTTGGCTGCCTCCGATTTGCCATCGCCAATCGGAGCAGCCGCCGGCCACAGGGCCATTGTTTGCGGCGCCGGCTCTTGCGCGCTGGCGAACCCGACCGCCCAAGCAAAGACAGCGGCCGCGGCCGTGGCCTCGAACAATACTCTGGCAGGCAGCGAGAATCGATACATCGAAAACTCCGTAACGCGCATCATGAAAAGTTCTACAGGCGGCGCTTGTCCAAGCCGGCCGAGTATACCTTAACATTTGCTTGCCAGGCGCGGCCGGTTGAGCGAAAATGTCGACTTTGATGGGGGCCGCGGCCGCGCGGTCCGCAGTCGAGCGAAGCACCGGGAGATCAGGCCAGATGGCCGAACAAGAAGCCGCCGCAGTCTCCGAGCCTCCGGCCGAAGCGGCGCCGCCCAAGGCCAAGCCGTCGGGCACCAAGCCCAAGCGACTGCCGCCGTACGCGGTGGTCGTGCTCAACGACGATCTGCACACGTTCGAGTATGTGATCGCAACCTTTATGAAGGTCTTTGGCTACCAGCAGCAAAGGTGCTTTGAGTTGGCCCGGCACATTCACTTGCACGGCCGCGGCATCGTCTGGTCGGGACCGAAGGAAGTGGCCGAGTTGAAGCGCGATCAAATCCTGGGCGCCGGCCCGGACTTCTACGCCCAGAAAAAAGTCGAAGGCCCCCTAGGCGTGCTGATCGAGCCGCTGCCGGGGGGATAAGGAAGTAGGAAGGATGAATGCGGAATGATGAATGGGGGAAAACGGAGCGGAATCCGCTGCTCTGCTTCCCTATTCATCATTCATCATTCATCATTCTTCATTTCCTTCTTTTAGTGTACGAAGCGGAAGGTGCCGCCGGTAATGTGGGACAGCGCCTTCATCACCGGCTCGCCGACGCGGCTCACCATCGCAATGGTGTGAATCGGAATCGGATTGTCCTTGCGCAGTTGTGACACGACGTAGACCACTTCAGGGTCGAATTGGCCGTCGGACAGCAGGAAAATCGCGTCCGGCTCCAGCCGCAGCGCCATCATCAGCGCCGTCATGGGAAACGTGTCGCCGTCGGGATGGATCGTATTGACCCAGCGCATGGCGCTGCGCGTGTTTTGGGCGGTGGCGCTGATCAGGCCTGGGCCGGGCAGTGGAACGGCGTCGTTGCTGAAGAAGATGATCGAGAACTGCTGGGACGACGTGAGCTCCTCAAGCGTCTTCTTGAGCGCATACTTGGCCCGCCGGAAGCGGCCGCCTTCGTTCATGCTGCCGGAAATATCGACGACGAACACAAAATTGTGCCCACCGGCGGTGGTGCCGAAAAAGTTAGCGCTGGGCCCGTGCTCCTGGGCTCCCTTGTCGCGAAGCTGCGCCTCGGTGGCTCCGGCCAGACCGAAAGACGTCGACCGCCCGCCGCCGATGTCCTTCAAGGCGATACCCACGCCGACCGGCAGACCAATGCCCACGCCGCCGCCGATTCCGCCATCCGAGCCGTGAACCAGGCCCGCCGAGCGCACGACTTCGACCGACGTGGGCGAGCGCTGGGCAACCAGCCAGGGCTGAGTCTGCTCGGGCCGGGCGCGAAATTCGGCGTCGAGACTGGCCACTGCACTGGCGCGTTGGCCGGTGTGGAGGACCATTAGGCCCAAGCCGACCAGCGCCGCCGCGTGTACGGCGACCGACACGCCGTAGGCGGTCAGCGGCCTGCGCCAGGCGCCGAGAACGGTCAGCCACGAGCGAACGGACAGCATGGCACGTTGGCTGTCACATGGGACAGGGTAAAAGGACAATCGTTCGACTACGCCCCGATCATTTCACCATGCCCTTCATTACACGGCCTCGGTACCGAAGAATCAAGCGAATTGAAGGGTTCCGCGACCCGCTGGGCAGCGGCCAGCCGCCGAAATGGCCGTCAAGCCGGATGCTCGGCAGCCGTTTGCGGGCAGCCAATATCTACCGGCGGACACCCGGTCTCGTGCCGCCCGCGCTCCATGCCGTCACGGGCTCGATCGGCCAGGGACCGATAGTTCGCTTGCAATGCCTTGAGCTCCTCATCCGTAAGGTCATCCAGGTTCAGCAGCACGTTGTGCGCACCGTGCGAAATACGAATCAGTTCGTCGAGCTTGATCTGGATGGCGGCGGTATCCCGATTCTGGGTGTTCTGAATCAAAAACACCATCAGGAACGTCACCACCGAAGTGCCCGTATTGATGACCAGTTGCCAGGTATCGCTATAGCCGAAAATCGGCCCGGTTACGGCCCAAACAGCGAGCACCGCTAAGGCCAGGACAAACGTATACGGATGGCCCGTGAAATTCGCGATCCCCTTGGAAAACCGGACGAAAGCGTTGGCTCGCCGGGTGCCAATCTGTGTTGAAGCCATATGAGGAGTCTCTCGGCCGGGGGGCGGATGGTTAGGAATTGTCCTGAATGGCATGGCTACAGCAAGATGCACGCCAAAGTGCCGGCCAAATTGGGTGGCAGGGCCGGTTCCTGGGTGTCGTCCGCCTGAATGCGACGAAAAAACACCAGCGGCGTTTGAGCCGCGCGCGCCAATCGGCCCGCTCGGCAGGCCGCGTGGTGCCCAGATTGTCTAATTAAAATCCAGCATTTTCTGGCTGTCGGGGGCCTGGTGGGGTGGCTCGAGGCAGTCGGCCCCTTCGAATCCGGCCGCGTTCACCCGGCTGCTGACTGCGCTGGCCGTCATGGCATCGGCCGGGTACGGTTTCAGCCAATGTTGGAGCAGTTCGCGATTCTCCAGGCTGGCATCCAGCCACGAGTCGTAAGCGTCGGTTGGCAGAATCACGGGCATGCGGTTGTGCAGCGGCCGGACCAGCTCGTTGGCTTCGGTCGTGATGACGGTACACGATTCGATCTCAAGCTCGCCATGCCGCCAGCGGTCCCAGAGGCCGGCCAGCGCAAACGGTCCGCCGTCCTGCAGGCGAATGTGGTAGGGAACCTTGGCCTTTCCTTGGCGTTGCCACTCATAAAATCCGTCGGCCGGAATCAGGCAGCGCCGTTTGCGAAACGACTCGCGAAAAGCCGGCTTCGTGGCCACCGTCTCGGCCCGAGCGTTGAACAAGCGTGTGGCAACCGCCGGATCGTCGGCCCAGGAAGGCACCAATCCCCAAGCGAGCATCGCCAACTGGCGGCCTTCGCCGGGCACGTCCCGCACGATCGCCACGCGTTGCGTCGGCGCAATGTTGTAGCGCGCTTCCAGCGCTACCGGCGTCAGCAAGCCGAGCAGCCGGGCCACATCGCTGGCAGGCGTCTTGAGCGTGAAACGGCCGCACATGGTTGGACGCTGCCCCTGTGGGGAAAGATGGCTCGTTGTGGAAAAATGTTGTGCTGGCACTATGTAGTATGACACCTCGCCAGCGACGCTGTCACTGCATTGTATCCGAGCGTGCGAACCGAGGGCACGTTAGGGGCGTCAGCACCGCTGGCGCTTTGGCAGGCGAAACGATCTTTATGTCCGTCATAACCGGCGGCCGATAATGCCCGATAGCAGGGGCGGGCTCAAGCGGGCCGGCGTGAAATCGAACCCTGGTCGGCGATCTTGCGACAAGGAAGTTGCCATGCTGGTAATCATTAGCGATTTGCACCTGACGGACGGCACCACAGGGTCGTCGATCGCTCCCGCGGCCTTCGACATTTTTGCCCAGGAAGTGCGCGACTTGATTTACAGTGCGTCGTGGCGGGCCGATGGCCGCTACCGCCCCATCGAGCACATCGACGTGCTGCTTTTGGGCGACGTGCTGGACGTGATCCGCTCGGCCCGCTGGGCTTCGCAGACCGTGCGCCCGTACGACGGCGCCGACCATCCGCAACTCGCATCCTTGGTGACGCAGATCACGACGGATATCCTGACGCACAACGAAAGTTCGCTGGCGGTCCTGCGAGGCCTGACCATGCCCGGCCAATTGCTGGTGCCGCCAGCCGATTCTCAAGGCCGGCCGGCCGCCGGGGCTTCCGGCCAGGGCGTGCAGGTGGCGATTCATTACGTGGTCGGCAACCACGATTGGTTTTTCCACGTGGCCAGCAACCGCTACGACGCGATCCGCGACGCCATCGTCCGTCAACTGGGACTGGCCAACGCGCCCGGCACGCCGTTCCCACACGACCCAGCCGAGTGCGGCCCGCTGTTGGACATCATGCGGCGGCATCGCGTCTTTGCCCGGCACGGCGACATCTTCGATCCCTTCAACTTCGAAGGCGATCGCTCGGCCAGCAGCCTGGGCGACGCGATCGTCATCGAGTTGCTCAACCGTTTTCCGGCCGAAGTCCTCAAGCGTTTGGGCGACGACGTGCCGGCTGCCACGCTTTCCGGCCTCAAAGAACTGGACAACGTCCGGCCCGTGCTGCTGGTGCCCGTTTGGCTGGACGGCCTGCTGGAACGGACCTGCCCGCTGCTATCCATGCGCAAACAGATCAAGGGTATTTGGGACGAGCTGGTCGACCGGTTTTTGGCGGTGCCGTTTGTCCGCGCGCGGCGCACGGCCCCCGGCAGCCGCGACCTGGTGAGCGGCCTGGAGGACGTGCTCAAGTTCAGCAAGCACGTCTCGATCGGCTGGGCCACCCGGATCGTCACCTGGCTGCAAAGCCTGCGGGGCGCCAATGCCAGTTCGTTTTATCCGCACGCCTTGGCCGAACCCGACTTTCGCAGCCGCCGGGCCAAGTACGTGGTCTACGGCCACACGCACTACTCCGAATGCGTGCCGCTGGAAGCCAGCCATGCAGAAGGCTACGTGCTCAACCAGATGTACTTCAACTCGGGCACGTGGCGCCGCACGCTGCGGCAGACGGTGTCCGCGCCGCACGAGCATGAGTTTGTGCCGATCGACGTGATGACCTACCTGGCCTTCTTCCAGGGGGACGAGCGCAGCGGCCGGCCGTACGAAAGCTGGTCGGGAAACCTGGGCGTGGCGCCGACCGAAACGCCTACGCTGCGTCTGGATGCGGCGCGCCAGCCGGCGGCCGAGAGCCCGGCGCCGCTGGTCCACGAGTTTGCGCCGCATTTTTCGTCCGCGCCGGTCGTGCGCCGCTTGGTGCCCACCCGCCGCCGGTAAGGATCGCCCGAAAAATAACTTCCGTATTTCCCGGCCCCTCAGCCTGCCCTCTCCCACAAGCGAAAGGGGCCGCGGAGAAGTTATTTTTCGGTCGATCCTAAGACTAAGAGGCGCGCGATTACGACGCGGGCGGAACGACTTCAGCAGAAGATCGCGAAGATCTTGTGCCTTCTTCGGGTCCTTTGCGAACTTCGGTTCCAGGCCTCCGCCTTTCATTTGCGGCTGGGAAGTCTCACGACTTCCGCTACGCGACCTCGCGGCGCAAAAAAAACCGCGTCTCCTTCCGAGGAAGAAGACGCGGCTCTTTTATGCAAACCTCTCGTCGATTGCGACGGTGGAGTCGCTGCGAAACGAGCGGGATCTGGCGGTGCTGAGCACAGCCGTTGGTGATCCAGGCTCACGCTATTTAGTTGGCACCTCCGACGGAATCCTAGACGAGAGGCTTGGTCCCTTTAAGGATCGACCGAAAAATGACTTCCTCGTTTTCTCGGCCCCTCACCCCGCCCTCTCCCGCAAGGGGGAGAGAGTTGTGGAGAAGCTATTTTTCGGTCGATCCGCAGAATCGTTCGGCCCGGATATTATCGGCAGCCGCTGGCCCGCTGCCCAACCTGTTCTCCGTTTTTCTGCCCCCCACCCCGACCCTCCTCCGCAAGGGCCTTTGCCCATAAAGTCCGATCGAAGCATTTCGTAGGGTGTGTCGAGCGCCGCGAGACGCACCAATTGCCGGACGTGGTGCGTCTCGCCTTCG
>DATCFX010001159.1:0-4822 GCA_036509275.1 Pirellulales bacterium
GATGCCGAGCCGATCTCGATCGAGCAAATGGCCCAGGGAGAACTGGACTGCATGCTGGTGCAAAATCCGTTCGACATTTGCTACCAGGGCGTGCGGGCGATGGCGGCCGAGGTGGAAAAAAAGCAGGACGTGATTAAGGAGATGTTTCCGCGGCTGGGTCAGCCCGACGGCGACCTGTATATCACCAATGTCAAGCTGGTCGTGCCCGACCACGGCTCGCCGCTCAAGGCCGACATGTTCGACGATTCGACTGAGTTTCTCAAGCTCGACCAGTTTCGCGGCTGGCTGGCCAAGTACGGGCTGAAGGGATCATGACGGGCGATCGCAGCCGGCTCCGGCGAGTCCTGAGCGGCGAAAGCGGCCTGGCGCTGGCGATTATTGTCGTCGTGGTGCTCACCGCGCTGGCCGACCGCCAGCACAACTACCTCTATTTTCCGCGCGAGAGCGCCGTCAATATTCTGCGCCACACGGCGATGCTGGGCATTTTTGCTCTGGGCAGCGCGATCGTGATTATTGCCGGCGGCATCGATCTTTCGAGTGGCTCGACCATCGCCTTCAGCGGCGCCGTGTGCGCCACGCTGATGTCGCTGCTGGCCCGCGACTCGATGGCCAACAGCCAACCGGTGGGGGCGGGCGTGATCGTGCTGGCCATTGCCGGGACCCTGGTGGCCGGCTTGCTCATCGGCAGCTTGCACACCTGGCTGATTACCGTCGTGGGCCTCCCCCCTTTCATCGCGACGCTGGCCACGCTCGTCGGCCTGCGCAGCCTGGGACGCTTGCTGATCGAAAACGTGACGCCTTACGTGCTGGGCGGCCGCAGCACGCAGATTCAGATTTACGACGCGCAGTTCCGCTACCTGGCCGGTAGCGTCTGGATTCCGGTACTCGTGTTTTTCGTGCTCGCCGCCGTCTTGTGGCTCTTGATGAGTCGCACCGTCGTGGGCCGGCACCTGTACGCGCTGGGCGGCAACGAGACGGCCGCGCGCTTGAGCGGCATCCGCACCGAGCGGCTCAAGTGGCTGGCCTATTCCATCAGCGCGCTTACCAGCGCGATCGCCGGTATCTTGTACATCAGCGATCAGAGCGTCGCCGATCCGCAGACGCTCGCCCGCGGATACGAGCTCAACGCCATTGCGGCGGCCGTGGTCGGCGGCTGTAGCCTGCAAGGCGGCATCGGTTCGATTCCCGGCACCGTGCTGGGTTGCTTGTTCCTGCGCACGGTCGTCGACGGCATTGGCAAGGTCATCAAGACCGGCGCCGATGTCTACGAGGGGCTGATCGTGGGCATTGTCCTGGTGATTGCCGTGGCCGTGAACCTGGGTACCCAGCGAAAGGCCTTCTTTCCCGGCTGGCTAGGAGCCGCGGCCGTGCTCAACCTGGCCCTGCTCGCAGGCGCGCTGGGCATGCTGGCTTCCGGCCCTCGCACCGGCGGCCTGGTCGCCGTGCTCGCGCTCGTGCTCTTGAGCGGCTGGAAAACCTTCGAGTCGCGCCGCGCGGGAATGAGCGAAACATCACCCACATCGCCATAAAGCCGCGACCGCTGGTCGCGGGACGTCGAGCACATTCCCGCGACCACCGGTCGCGGCTTTAAAGTTTGATTCATTTGCAATGCGAACGAATCCATGCCCGATGCCCCGCTGATCGCCGTTCGCCAGCTCACGAAGCGCTTCCCCGGCGTGGTGGCGCTGGATGACGTGTCGCTGGAGATCGAGCGGGGGCAGTGTACGGCCATTTGCGGCGAGAACGGCGCGGGCAAAAGCACGCTGATGAAGGTGCTGGCCGGCGTGATCCCCGATTTCGAGGGCCAGTACCTGCTCCGCGGCCAGGCGGTGCGCTTCGCCAGCACGCGCGAGGCCGAACAGGCCGGCGTGAGCATCATTCACCAGGAACTGAACCTGGTCGAGCAGCTCACGGCCGCCGCCAATATCTTTTTGGGCCGCGAGAAACACGGCGCGCTGGGCCTGCTCGACGAGCGCGCCATGCGCGACGCGGCCGGCCGGCTGCTGGCCGAGCTGGAATGCCACGTCGATCCCGGCCAGCGCGTCGGCCAACTGCGCGTCGGCGATCAGCAGTTAGTCGAAATCGCAAAAGCCCTGTCGCTCGAGTCCGAAATCCTGATCATGGACGAGCCGACCAGCGCGCTGACCGAAGGCGAGGTGGCCCGGCTGTTCCGCGTTATCGAGCGGCTGCGGGCGCGCGGCGTCACGATCCTCTACATTTCGCACAAGATGGACGAGGTCTTTCGGCTGGCCGACCGCATCGCCGTGATGCGCGACGGCCGGCTGGTGGACACGCTGGACCGGAGCACGAGCGACCCGCGGCAGGTGACGCATTTGATGGTCGGCCGCGAGATCGAGGCCACGCACTTCGAGAGCCGGCCACGCGGCGACGTGCTGCTGAATGTCCATCGGCTGTCGCTCCCCTGGACCGGCCACGCCCGCGGCTGGCGGCTGCGCGACATCAGTTTTACCCTGCACCGCGGCGAAATCCTGGGCATTGCCGGGCTGATGGGCGCCGGTCGCACCGAGTTGCTCGAATGCCTGTTCGGCGCCAGTCCCGAGCCGCCCAGCGGCCGCATCGAGCTAGAAGACCGCGTCGTCCGCTTCCATCATCCGGCCGAAGCCCGCGCCGCCGGCATGGCTCTGGTGACCGAGGACCGCAAGCGGCTCGGCCTGTTCGCTGACATGAGCGTGGCCGAAAATATCACCGTTTGCCAATTGCGCGAAGCGACCACCGCGGGCATTTTGCGCACTGCGCGCGAGCGGGAACTGGCCACAAGCACGATCCAGCGGCTGGGCATTAAGACGGCCGGCGGCGACGTGCCGATCACCACGCTCAGCGGCGGCAACCAGCAAAAGGCGATCATCGGCCGCTGGCTGCTGACGCGTCCCAAGGTCCTGCTGCTGGATGATCCCACGCGCGGTATCGACGTGGGGGCCAAGGCCGAGCTGTATCGGCTGGCCGACGAACTCTGCCGGCAGGGCCTGGGCATCATCGTCACTTCCAGCGAACTGCCCGAGCTGCTCACCCTTTGCGACCGCATCCTCGTCCTCTGCGAAGGCCGCCTCACCGGCGAGTTCGACCGGCACGAAGCCAGCGAAAAGCGCATCATGGAAGCCGCCACGCGAAGAATAGGCTGATCCGGCATGGGCACGCGTCCCGTGGATCGAGGTCATCAGAAAATATAGGGTTCGATCATGTTGATTACCAAACAGACGGTCGCCGACAAGATGGCCGCTTATCTCCGCCATGAGATCACGCGAGCCCAACTGGTCGATTGGGCCGAAAGTGCCTTGATGGAAGGCGAGTTTGACGAGTCGGAGATTCATACGCTGCGCGCGGCAGTCGGGCGATTAGGAGTAGCCGACGTCCGGGGCTTCGGACTGACTTGGGAGGCCTGCGAGGAAGTGCTTCGCGATCTGGGCTACACGGCGCGCGTGGACATCGTGGCGCCATGAGCGGCGGACTTTCGCGAGCATGGTGATGCGCCGCCACGGCGAGCGGCAATCGCCAGCTTGCCGGTGATTTGCCGCGGCGCAGTGGCCCCATGGTCGCTCGAGGGCACGGCATGCGGGAGACTGCGCCGGTGGCGGTTCGGGAACGGTGCCGTTAATCGGAATTGTTCAAAGTTTCGGTATCATGCATTTTTGCGGCGCGATCGCCGCTCATGCACGAACGGAAACCCTCATGGCAACCATTAAACTCGATTACCTGAAGAGCCATCTGACGGAGATCATCTCCGGGCTAAATCCAGGCGAGCAATTGGTAATCGTTCAGGACGGCGAAACCGTGGCTATCCTGACACACCACCGGCCGGACCGATGGCCTTGCGGGGCCGGCACCGCCAAAGACACCAGGCACTGGATGGCTCCGGATTTTGACGCGCCGCTGGAAGACTTCCGCGAGTACTCGTGATGACGAGCGGGGTGCCATGCCCACGGCCGCCGTGGGCATGATGCAGGACAGGGGCCGCGTTCAACATGAATGCCCACGAAGCGTGGGCATGGCACCCGGCAGTACGGCGTTGCTCGGCTGTGGTAGCCGGCAGGCCCCTGCTGGCAGCTCAACTCCCGATGTACCGGGCGTAGATGCTCCGCGCGATCGCGGGGTCGTCGGTGCCGCTGATGATGGCGCGGCCGTCGGGGAAAATTGTCAATAAATAGTCGTCGACGGCTAGCCGCAGCAGAAATGGGTTGCGGCTGATGCGGCCGACGCCGGCAAGTTTCTGCTCCAGCGCGTCGAGCGAAAGATGCTCGGCCGACTGAGGCCGGTACTGCACGGCATTGCGTCCGCAGAGCACGGCGGCCTGGCTGGCACGCCGGCCGGAGAGCCAGTCGAGTTCGTGCCGCTGGCAGGCCGGGCAGTCGCTCGCATCGAGCAGTTTGCCGAGCCGGACCTGCCGGATCGTGTTGTCCCAGAGTTCGACGACCGTCAGAAACGGCTGGATCGCCTCGACGTGCCCACTGAGAATCTTGAGCGCTTCCATCGCCTGGATCGAAGCGATCACACCGATGATCGGAGCCAGGATGCCGGCCGTATCGCAGGTCGGCGTGCTGCCGGCCGGCGGCGGCTCGCCCAACAGGCAGCGCAGGCAGGGCGTCCGGCCGGGCACAATCGTCATCGTCTGCCCTTCGCTGCCCAAGCAGCCGCCGTAGACCCACGGCACTCCCAGCTTGATCGCCGCGTCGTTGAGCAGGAAGCGGATCTCGAAGTTGTCCGTGCCGTCGACGATCAGGTCCACTCCCTCGCAAAGAGCGAGGATGTTGCCGGCATCGACGTCGGCCACGATCGGCTCAACGGCCACTTGTGAATTGATCAATCG
>DATCFX010001160.1:0-1168 GCA_036509275.1 Pirellulales bacterium
TGGCTGTGATCACTCCCAGGCTTAGGGTCGTCGCGTTCTGGATGGTGATGGCCGCCGCCGTGTTGCTGCTGGTGAGCGCACCGGCCAGGCTGATGGCCGCGCTGCTGCCGTCGAGCGTGATCGTGCCCGAGCCGGAATCGAGCGTGCCGGCAGATTGCGTGATGCCGGTGCCGCTGACGCTGATGTCTCCACCGTCGGTCGTGAGATCACTAGCCAGGCTGATAGCGCCGGTCTCGCCGTTGAGTGTGATCGTGCCCGAGCCGGCGTCCACCGTGCCGGACGACTGCGTGATTCCCGACGCACTCAAGTTAATGGTTATGCCATTGCCGGCAGCCGTACCGAAATCACCGGCCAGCGTGAGCGCCGCGCTGCTCACGTTGATCTGCACGGTGCTGGCGTCCAGGTCGTCGGTAATCGGTCCATTCACGGTCAAGTCTTCGCCGGTCTGGAGTTCCAGGTTCCCGGCGCTGCTGAGCGTGCCCACGGTGGCGATTTCGTTTCCGGTATCCGTGAGCAAAATCGATCCGCCGCTGCTGCCGGTCAGATTGCCGACATTCAGCGTGCTAACCTGGGTGATGTCTCCCGAAGTGTTCAGCGACAGGGTGTCGCCGGCTGCCGACACCGTACCCAGCAGCAGGGTAGAAACGTTTTCAATCGTGATGGTCGAGCCGTTGCTGGTGCCGACGAGGCTGCCGGGGCCGCTCAGGTTCAGCGCGCTGCCGAGGCCGTCGATTGTGATTGGGCCGCCGGCCGACACATCACTACCAAGCACAATGCTCAAGCCACTGATCGAGATACCGGCATCGGCCGTGATCGGCGCGGAGATGGTTACGATGCCGGTCCCGATCGGCGCGGTGTTGTAGGCATCGAGCTCAATGGTGCCTGTGCCGTCGGCCGTGATCGGCGCGAGGACGGTTATGCTGTCGTAGGCCTGGAGCACCAGGCTGACATTATTCGCCCCGGTGGCCGTATTCAAATTGAGCGCCGAGCTAACCGTGATGTTGGCGGCTTGCAGCGTAATGGTCGAATCGGCCGTGACGCCGCTAAAGCTGCCGCCGAGCGAGGGGTCCAAGTTCGTCGTCGCGCCCGCAAAATCGCCAAACGCAATGGTGAATGACGCGGGAAGGTCGGTGACAGGCAGCAAGGTGCTGCTAATGTTGATCGACAG
>DATCFX010001161.1:0-3631 GCA_036509275.1 Pirellulales bacterium
CGCCAACCTGCCGTGGGACCGGTTTACGATCGAGCAATTGGCCGGCGACTTGCTGCCCGATGCGAGCACCAGCGACCGGCTGGCCACCGCGTTTTTGCGCAATCACATGATCAACGGCGAAGGGGGCCGGATCGCCGAGGAAAATCGGGTCGAGTACGTGATGGACCAGGCCGAGACGGTGGCCACCGTCTGGCTCGGCGTGACGCTCACCTGCTGCCGCTGCCACGATCACAAGTTCGATCCTTTCACGCAGCGCGATTACTATCGGATGTTCGCCTTCTTCAACCAGACGTCGGTCGAGGGCAAAGGCGGTAGCGGGCAGACCGCGCCGCTGGTGGATCTGACGAGCGAGGCCCAACGCAAGGAGCGCGCACGCCTGGCAGCCGAATACAAGCGGATCGTGGACCTCGTGGCCAAACAAGAAAAGGAGCTGCGCAAGGCCGCGACCAAAGATCAGGATGGCAAGTACACCTCCACGCTGCCGCCGCTGATCGAAACGGCTCTGAGCACGAACCCCGGCGCTCGCAAGGCGCCCAACCGCCAGGAATTGCTCAATTATTTCAATCATTCGCAGCCGCGGTACACGGCGCTGTTGGGCCAGCTCGAGGCCGCTCGCAGTACGCGTGACGCGTTTTTCCTCACTTCGCCGCAAGTCATGGTCATGGACGAGCGGAAGCAGCCGCGCGAAACGTTCGTGCTCGCGCGCGGGGCTTACGACAAGCCGGGCCAAAAGGTCTCGGCCGGCGTGCCCGGGCATTTGCCGGCTTTGCAAAACACGAGCAAGGTCAATCGGCTGGCACTGGGCCAGTGGTTGGTCGACGGGCGGAACCCCCTGACGGCGCGGGTGACCGTGAATCGCTGGTGGCAGACGTATTTCGGCACGGGCCTGGTCAAGACTGCTGAAGATTTTGGCGTGCAAGGCGAGCGCCCGAGCCATCCCGAGTTGCTCGACTGGCTGGCCACTGAGTTGCTCGCCACCGGCTGGAATTCGAAAGCGATTCAGCGGCAGATCGTGACCAGTGCCACGTATCGGCAAAGCTCGAAAATTTCGCCCGCGCTGATCGAGCGCGATCCGGAAAACCGGCTGCTGGCGCGGGGGCCGCGTTATCGCTTGCCGGCGTGGATGATTCGCGATCAAGCGCTGGCGGCCAGTGGCCTATTGGTGGAACGGCTCGGCGGCCCGGCGGTGAAGCCATATCAGCCGGAAGGAATTTGGGAGGAAGCCACATTCGGCAAAATCGCCTATCGGCAGGACCACGGCGACGCACTGTATCGCCGCAGTCTGTACATTTTTTGGCGGCGGATCGTGGGGCCGACGATGTTTTTCGACGTGGCCAGCCGGCAAGCGTGTACCGTCAAGACGGCCCGCACCAACACGCCGCTGCACGCGCTGGTGACGCTCAACGACACCACGTACGCGGAGGCGGCCCGGGCGTTGGCCCAGCGCGTGATGCAGGCTGCCGGCAGCACGCCACGGGGCCGGATCGAAATGGCGTTTCGCCTCTGTACTTCCCGGCGACCGACCGAGCGTGAGCTGGGGCTGCTGACAAAGAGTTTCGCGCGGCTTGATGATCTTTATCGCCACGATCGGCCTGCGGCCCAGCGGTTGATCGCGCTCGGCGAGTCGCCGCGCGACAACAAGCTGGACGCCAGCGAGCACGCCGCCTACACGGCCCTGTGTTCGCTGATTTTGAATCTCGACGAGACCTTGAGCAAGCAATAGGTTTCACCAAGCCATGATGCACCCGCAGCTAGAACATCGTGCGATGCTTACGCGGAGGGCCTTTTTCGGCCGCTCGGCGCTGGGTGTCGGCACGGCTGCATTGGCTTCGCTGCTGGATGGCGCAGGGGCCAACGCGGCCGCTACGACGGCCTCGCGGCCGGGTTTGCCGGGGCTGCCGCATTTTGCTCCCCAGGCCAAGCGCGTGATTTACCTGTTTCAGAACGGCGCGCCGTCGCACGTCGACCTGTTCGACTACAAACCGACGCTCGCCAAGTGGCGGGGCAAGCAGATTCCCGACTCGGTGCAGTCCGGCAAGCGGCTGAGCAGCATGACCAGTGGCCAGACCGAGCGGCCCGTGCTGCCGGAGATCACCAAGTTTGCCCGGCGCGGGACCAGCGGTGCCTGGGTTTCGGACTTCCTGCCGCGTACGGCAGCCATCGCCGACGAGCTGTGCTTCATTCACAGCATGCACACCGAGCAGGTCAATCACGCGCCGGCCATCAGCTTCTTCATGTCGGGGGCCGAGCAGCCCGGCCGCCCCACGATCGGCGCCTGGCTCACCTACGGGCTGGGCAGCGAAACGCAAGAACTACCGGCCTTTGTGGCCATGACCTCGCGCGACAAAGAAGCCACGTGCGGGCAGATCTTTTATGACTTTTATTGGGGCAGCGGCTTCCTGCCTTCCAGGTTCCAGGGAGTCAAGTTCCGCGGCAACGGCGATCCGGTGCTGTATCTGTCGAACCCCGCCGGCATGAGCCGCCAGGTGCGGCGGGCGATGCTCGACGGCCTGGGAGCCATGAACGAAGCGGCGTTGGCCGACTACGGCGATCCCGAGATTGCCACGCGGATCACTCAGTACGAAATGGCCTACCGCATGCAGGCCAGCGTGCCGGAGTTGACCGACTTGTCGCAGGAGCCGGAGCATGTGCTGGCCATGTATGGTCCCGACGTGCGGCGGCAGGGGAGCTTTGCTTATAACTGCCTGATGGCCCGGCGGTTGGCCGAGCGGGGCGTGCGGTTCATCCAGCTCATGCACGCCGGCTGGGACCAGCATCGGAATCTCAATACGCAGCTCAAAATTCAATGTACGGATACCGATGCCCCTTCGGCCGCGCTGGTGCAGGATCTCAAGCAGCGCGGGCTGCTGGAAGATACGCTGGTCATCTGGGGCGGCGAGTTCGGCCGCACGCCGTTTTTGCAAGGCAAGATTGCAGAAACCAAGAGCTGGGGCCGCGACCATCATCCCTATGCCTTCAGCATCTGGATGGCCGGCGGCGGCATCAAGCCCGGCATCAGCTACGGCCGCTCCGACGATTTCGGCTATAGCGCGGTGGAAGACAAGGTACACGTCCATGACTTCCAGGCCACGCTGCTGCACCTGCTGGGCATCGATCACGAGCGGCTGACTTACAAATTTCAGGGGCGCTACTTTCGCCTCACCGACGTTCACGGAACTGTTGTCAAAGGGATCCTCGCGTGAAATTCCAGTCGATCTTCATTCCCTCGTTCGTCATCCCCACGTGCGCGCTGTTGGTCGGCACGATCGCCGCGCTGCCGGCGGAATCCGCGACCTTGGAGTTCAACCGCGACGTGCGGCCGATCCTGGCCGAGAATTGCTTCCAATGCCACGGGCCCGATAGCGCCAGCCGCAAGGGCGACTTGCGGCTCGACAAGCGTGATGCGGCGGTGGAGGCCGGAGCGATCGTGCCGGGCAATCCCAAGACAAGCGAACTGGTGAACCGCATCTTCTCGGCCGATGCCGACGAAGTGATGCCGCCGGCCGAGGCACACAAGGATCTGAAGCCGGCCCAGCGCGAAGTGCTCAAGCGGTGGATCGCCGAAGGGGCCGAGTACCAGCCGCATTGGTCATTCATTGCCCCGCAGCGGCCGGTGGTGCCGCCGGTCAAG
>DATCFX010001162.1:0-9214 GCA_036509275.1 Pirellulales bacterium
GAGTGCCGATGGCCCGATCCAAACGGCCGGCATCGCGGTAGCAGGCCCCCAGCGTGATCCAGACTTCGAGATCGCTGGGCAGCAGATCGGCGGCCTCTTCCAGGTTGGTGCAGGCCTCTTGGTAGCGGCCCAAGGCGGCCAAGGCCCGACCGGCCAGGAACAACTTGTGGCCGCGAAACGTGCCGGGCTCTTGCATCCGGTCCAGCACTTCCAACGCGTTGTAAGGCAGGTTCAGGTCTAAATAACCCTCTGCCTCGCGAAGCATGCGTCGAAAGCGAACTCGGTTACTTCCCGACACGGACCGTTCCTCCACCAGCAGGCTGCCGCCGCATGTTCCTATTGTTATTTTAGCCGCCGTAATTGCCAATCCCAAATGCGTTACTGGCCACTTGGGCAGGAATACTTTTGTGCTTGCGTACCGCAGTTCGTACAAGCACGGAGCTTTGACCAATCCACAGTTCCCTTGCGAGCGGCGGGCCCCTTGCGAGCGGCGGGGTCGTGCCGGCCCTCGCGCGCCGTCCCGCTCGGGCGTCACAGCCAATGGTAAGCCGTCGGTCAAGAATCGTCCGCCGGCAGCGGCGACTCGCTGCCGTGTGATGCCAGCTATCGGATGATCTATGCGCCGCCGCTGCCCAGGCAACCCTAAGCCGCGAAGCGCGGCCGAGCAAACTGGCGGCGCGCCGCTCGGTGCGGGACGTCCAGCGGCTGTTGCGGACAGGCAACATGCGTTGAGTTCGCACAGCCCCCCGGGCTACGGATCGACCGAAAAAATCGTTCATTTTCGTTGATCTTTGTACGAAAGTCGCCGGTTCTCGGCACTAATAAGATTGGCCAACCAGTTTTGGCTACTCGGCGCCGAGGCGCCTGATGGAACTCAGTGGACATTTGTGCTGCCAGGGAGATGCTGCCATGCGGCTGACGTTGCGAAACATGCTGAACTACATGGACGACGTGCTCGAGCCGGCCGACTCGCAAGACATCTCGAAGCAGATCGAGGAAAGCGAATTCGCCACCGGCTTGATGCACCGCATCCGCGACGTGTCGCGACGCCTGCGGATGGCCGCTCCCAAGGTGGATGGCCGCGGCATCGGTCTGGATCCCAACACGGTCGCCGAGTACCTGGACAACACGCTCGCCTCGGAGCGCGTGCCGGATTTCGAAAAGGTCTGCCTGGAATCGGACATGCATCTGGCCGAAGTCGCCAGTTGCCACCAGGTGTTGGCGCTGGTCTTGGGCGAGCCGGCCGACGTCGATCCCGCGATCCGGCAGCGAATGTATCAGATCGGCAGCCAGCACCGGCAACCGGCCAGCAGTGCCGCGGCCGGCAGTGCCGCGGCGAGCAGTGCCGCGGCCGGAAGCGCCGCGTTCGGCAGCGCCACCGTCGCGGCGGCATCGCCGTACTCGATTGTCACGCAGCCGATCGTGGAAACGGTCGACCAGCGGCCCGCGCGAAAGAAGCCGGAAGTTCCCGATTATCTGCGCGAGCCTACCCGCGGCCGCAGTCGAGGTCGGGCGATTGCGGCGGCCGCGGTGCTGGCAATTCTTGCCGGCGGCGTGTACGCAGGCTATCAATCGGGCAGACTCGATTCCTGGCTAGCGCCGCCAGAGGTCGCCGACAACTCAGACGCTCAGCCTGCCCAGCCGCCGACGGGCGCGCCGGCCAGCCCGCCGTCGGGCATCAATCTGACTTCCGGCGACGCAAACCAACCTGCCACCGGGCAGCCCCCCGCCAGTGGCGGCGCGCGTTCGCCAGCCGCTGGCCAGCCGGCGGGCGGCCAACCGGCGGGCGCCCAGCAGGCCGGCGCGCAGCCGGCTAGCAACCAGGTTGCCACGAGCCAGCCGCAGGCCAGTTCCTCGATGCCGGCACCAGCCACCGCGAACCCAGCGACAACCGTCCCCGCGCCGGGGACGGCGGCGCCGGCCAGCAATCCGGCAGCCGGCGGCGCGGCGTCCGTGCCGGCTCCGGCATCCACGACCACTGGCCTGAACCAGCCGAGCTCGCAGCCGGCCATGACGCCGGATCAGCCCGCGGCCAGTGCGTCGCCTGCGGCGCCCAATGCACCCGAACCGCCAAAACCAGCCACCGCGGTTGCTCCGGGGGGTGCCCCGAAGCCGGCTCCTGCCGAATTGGGCAACGCCGCGGCCGCCGTGCCAGTGGTGCTCGAGGGGTTGGGACGCCTGATTTCCGAGCGCGAGGTGCTGTTGCGCTTCGACCGACAAACCCAGGCTTGGGTGCGGCTGACCAGCCGTGGCACGGTTTACCCGGGCGACCGCCTGCTCTCGCTGCCGACGTACCGCTCGACCCTGACGCTCACGGCGGGCGTCAGCCTGCAACTGTTGGGCGGAACGCTCGTCGAACTCTTGCCTCCCGACGCGCGTGGCGTCCCGGGCGTGCGGTTGTTGGACGGCCGCGCCATTCTGCTGACCTTTGGCAAGCCGGGCGCGCAGATCAAGCTGTGGTCGGGCATTCGACAGGGATCCGTGACGTTCGCCGATCCCGACTCGACGCTGGCCGTCGAAGTCGTCCGCACGCGAATCGATGGCAGCAATCCGGAAAAAGAGCCGGCCACGATCGCCGTGAACCTGTACTCGACGGCTGGGTCGACGTCCTGGTCGGATGAGATGCACGTGCAACCGCTGCCGCTGCAATCGCCGTCGCGGATGAGTTTTGCCGCCGCCATCGAATCGCCCTCGGCCGAACCCGCCACGCCTGATGATTTTCCTGCGTGGATCAAAACCGACGAGCGCCCGGCTATGGAAAAGCGGGCCTCGACCGCTGTGGAAGAGACGCTCGAGGCGGACCGACCCATCAGCCTGGGGCTGAAGGAACTGGCGGGCGACCGCCGCAGCGAGGTCAGTTCGTTGGCCGTACAGTGTCTGGCCGAGATTGACGAATTCGAATCGGTGGTGATTGCCTTGAGCGATCCCGGCCAGCGTGGAGCCTGGAATACCCTGGTCGAGTCGTTACGGACGGCCATCGCCCGGAGCCCGGCCACGGCGGAAAAAGTGCGTCAGGCCTTCGAACATCATCGCGGCCCCGAGGGGGACGAACTGTATCGCATGTTGTGGGGGTATAGCCCCGATCAGTTGCAAACGGGTGCGGCGGCCCAATTGGTCAAATACCTGGATCACGATGATCTGGATTTTCGCGAACTGGCGTTCTGGAATCTCACCCGCATCGGCGGTTCCAGCGGCCACTATTACCGTCCCACCGACACGGCCGCCAAGCGCCTGCCGGCCTTGCGGGCGTGGAAACAAAAGCTCGACGCCGGCGCCCTCTACGGCAAAGCTTTGGAGAAGTAGCGCTGCCGGCCCCCGGTCGCGGGACTTTGCCGGCAGGCAACCGCCGCCCGTGGAAAGGGCCGCGGTCTGCTGGTCGGCGGGCCGATCCGAATGCGCGGGGCCAGAAAGCGGCCCTAGCCAAGCCTCCCAGAGAAGGTAGACTGGCGCTGGGGGAACGGATGGGCACCATCCATTGCCCTCCGGAAATTGCCCCAAGACCTATCAGCAGTTGCATTTGCTGCATATTGCCGGAATTGGTAAGATGGGCCGTTTCTGAGTGTTTCCAGTGGTGGTGAAACTCGTTTGAGGGGTGCCTTCGCCCAAGGAGCCAAATTCGGTGGTGATCAACATTGCAGCCCGACACGGCCGTTTGAGTGAACCCACGCAAGCGAAGATTACAGGCAAGTTGGAGAAGATGTCGCGACTGTTCGAGCGTTTGACATCGATTGAAGTCACGATCGATCTGGCGCACCCTGAGAATCCGGAAATTGATTTGCGGGTCTCGGCCGAGCACAAGCACGATTTTGTCGCCACCGAGCAGGGTGGCGACTTGATGGCTGCGCTCGACGGGGCGATTCATAAGATTGAGCAGCAACTGAGGCGTTACAAGCAGAAAGTGCAAGAACACCGCGGCCCGGGATTGCGGCAGCAGCCGGTTCCCGAGGACGGCACCCCGGATTGACCGACGGCGGCCGGATCGCGGGATCCGGCGATCGAGCCGGCCTGGTCTGGGGCACACCCCGTCTCTGGTGCCAACGCGCTTGCGCGCTACTGGACAGCGAAAGGAGTGCCTGCATGAAGTTTGCCGACTTTGTCTGCCGCGAGGCGGTCAATGCCAACCTGGCGGCCGACACAAAAGAAAGCGTCATCCGCGAGATGGTTCGCTCGCTGCTGGATGTCGGCAAGGTCAAGAGCGACGAATACGAGAGCATCGTCAAGGCGATCCTCAAGCGCGAGGAGTTGGGCAGCACGGGCATCGGCCGCGGCATCGCCGTGCCGCATACCAAGCATCCCAGCGTCGAACGCCTGGTCGGCGGCGTGGCGGTCAGCGCCGAGGGCGTCGACTTCAATAGCCTCGACGGCGAAAAAGTACACCTGTTCTTTATGCTCATTTCGCCCCCCGATCGCCCGGGCGAGCACTTGCGCGCCTTGGAGAACGTGTCGCGGCAACTGCGCGACGAAGGGTTCGTTAAGTTCCTGAAACAGGCCAAAAAACCGGAAGACATCCTGCTGCTGCTCGATGAAGCCGACACCAACCAATTTGGTTCGTAAGGCAATTTGGTTAGGGCAAATTGGTTCGTGAGGCAATTTGGTTCGTGAGGGCGCCGCTGCCAGCGGTCATGTGCAGGCCCCCCGATCCGAGAGCCGCCCCCCGGCGCCACTGCGGCCCACGGATCGTCAGGCCGGGCGCAGAAGTCCGCGGGCTGCGGCAAAGGTGCAAGGTGCAATGAGCGGATCCAAATGCGTCCGGAAGGTGACGATCACGAACCCACAAGGCATGCACGCGCGCCCGGCTGACATGTTCGTCAAGCTGGCGAATCGGTTCACTTCGGATATCGTAATCATCAAAGGTAGCGAAAGGGTGGACGGCAAAAGCATTCTGGGCCTGCTCACGCTCGCGGCCACCGAAGGCACGGAGTTGTGCCTGGAAGCCGACGGGCCGGACGCCGAGGCGGCGCTCGCGGCCCTGGCCGAGTTGGTGGCCCAGAACTTTGCCGAGGACGAACCCCCGCGGCAATGAATCAACAGGGCGCCCGCCGGCTCGCCGGGAGTGGCGCAGGGCGCTAAGGGATTTTCATGCTCAGATTGCAGGGCATCGCCGTATCGCCCGGAGTGGCTATCGGCGAAGCATTCGTGATGGACAACGAGGGATTCCGCATCCCTCGCCGGTTCCTCACGCGCGACGCGGTGGACGCCGAACTGGAACGGCTGGGCCGCGCCATTAATGCGGCCGCTGGGCAGATCGAGCGCAACCGCGACGCGATCACGCTGGAGTTGGGCAAGGAATACGGCGCGATCTTCGACGCCCACTTGCAGATGCTCCGCGATGCCCGGCTCCGGCAGGAGCTCGAGCAACTGATTCGCGAGCGGCATTACTCGCCCGAGTATGCCGTCAGCCGGGCGCTGCGGCGCTATGCCAAGGTCTTCCAGGCCTTGGAGAACACGAATCTGGCCGAGCGCGCCAACGACATTTTCGACATCGAAAAGCGGCTGCTGCGCAATCTGCTGGGCCGCCGCCGCGAGGAAATGTCGCAGCTTACCAGCCCGGTGCTGATCCTGGCCCATAACCTCACCCCCAGCGAAACGGCCAACCTCGATCGCCAGTTCGTCAAAGGCTTCGTCACCGAAATCGGCGGCCCCGGCAGCCACACGGCCATCGTGGCCGAGGGACTGGCGATTCCGGCAGTCGTGGGCACCGGACCGTTTCTGTCGGACGTGTCGGGCGGCGACGTGGTGATCATCGACGGTAACCTGGGGCTGGTCATCGTCCATCCGGATGCGGACACGCTGAGCCGCTACCGCGAGGAGGCCGAGGCCGGCCGCACGCGCGCCGTTTCGCTCAAGTCGCTGCGCGATTTGCCCGCCGAATTCGCCGATGGCGAGCGCATTCAACTGCTGGGCAATATCGAATTCCCCTACGAGGCGCAGCAATGCCTCGAGTTCGGCAGCGACGGCATCGGCCTGTACCGCACCGAGTTTCTGTATCTGGGCTCGGATAAAATCCCCAGCGAAGAAGACCACTTCGACGCTTACTCGGCCGTGGTGCAGAAGATGGCGCCCCGCCCGGTGACGATCCGCACGCTGGATATCGGCGCCGACAAAGTGTACGGCGGGCTCAGCCCCGACGACGAGCGCAATCCGTTCCTCGGCTTGCGCAGCATTCGCCTGTCGCTGCGCAACGTGCCCTTGTTCCGCGTGCAACTGCGAGCCATGCTGCGGGCCAGCGCCCTGGGCGACGTGCGGATCATGTTCCCGCTGATCACCACCGTGCTCGAGTTTCGCCAGGCCAAGATGATCGTCGGCGACGTGATGGAAGACCTGGAGGAGCACGGCATCGCGTTCAACCGCGAGGTGCCGATCGGCATGATGGTCGAGGTGCCGGCGGCCGTGATCATGATCGATCACTTCGTGGAAGAGGTGGATTTCCTGAGCATTGGCACCAACGACCTGATCCAATACACCCTGGCCGTCGATCGCAGCAACAAGGACGTGGCGCCGTTGTATTCGGCCGCCGATCCCGCGGTGCTGAAGCTGATCGAAATGGCGACCCGCGCTGCCATCCGGGCCGAAGTGCCGATCGGCCTGTGCGGGCAAATGAGCGGCAATCCGATTTACACAATGCTGCTGCTGGGGCTGGGGCTGCGCAATCTGAGCGTCCCGCCCAGCGCGATTCCCGAAATCAAGAAGGTCTGTCGCAGCGTGACGCGAGCGCAGGCCCAGTCCGTGGCCGCCAAGGCCATGGCGCTGGAACACGCGCGCGACGTCAAACGCTACTTGAAGGAGGAGCTGAAGAAATTGCTGCCCGACGAGGGCGGCTGAGGAATGCGGAACGATGAATGATGAATGCTGAATCGGGAAGACGCCAGACGGCCTTCCATTCATCATTCCGCATTCATCCTTCATCACTTTTTTTGGAGGGTTTCCCGGCCGTTCGGCAGTCGGGAAACGCGAACCGATGGTTCGACAACGCGTACGAATTCGATTTCGCAAAGAGGGCGATCTACGGCTGCTGGGTCACCGCGACCTGCTGCGCGCCTGGGAGCGCATCTTGCGCCGCTCGGGACTCGAGTTGCGGATGTCCGAAGGTTTTCATCCGCGGCCCATGATCAACTTTCCCTCGGCCCTATCCGTGGGGATCGCCGGTATCGACGAGGTGCCGGAGGTCGATTTGCTTGGCGAGTCGACGGCCGGCGAGCTGCACGAGCGGCTGGTCCTGGCGGCCCCTGCGGAAATGCCCATCGAGTCGGTCGAGCTTTTGCCTGCGGGCGCCCGGCCGGCCCAGTTGGCCAGCATGAGTTTTGAGTTGCCCGTGCCCGGCGAGCGTTGGGCCGCCTTGCAGCCGCGGATTGCCGCCCTGCTGGCCGCCGACTCGCACCCGATCGAGCGGGACGACGGCCGCCAGGCGGTGGACGTGCGGCCCGATATCGAGCAACTCGAGCTGGCCCAAAGGCAATTGCGAATGCGAATTCGTGTGACGAGGCAAGGCAGCATCCGGCCGCGCGACGTGCTGGCCGTGCTGCAATTGGAAGATCTCGAACAGCAAGGTTGCTATCCGACGCGCACCGCGGTGGAGCTGCAATCATGAAGCCTGTCGATTTTCCACGCCTCGCTCGCCGCCCATCGGTGCGCACCCTCGCACCTTGCCGGACAAGAAAGCGAGACCATGAAGCAAGAGATGTTGATCAACGTATCGCAGCCCGAGGAATGTCGGATCGCGATCGTGGAAGACGCCGTGCTGGAAGAGCTCTACATCGAGCGCACCAGCCAGGACAATTACGTCGGCAATATTTATAAGGGGCGCGTCGTCAACCTGGAGCCGAGCATCCAGGCCGCCTTCGTCGATTTCGGCGTGGGCCGCAACGGCTTTTTGCACATCAGCGACATCGAGCCGCAATATTTCCGCCAAGGCGGCTACGATCCCAACCAGCCGATCGAGCCGTCGGGCTCGCGCCGCGGCCGCGATAACGACGATGATGACGAGGACGAAGATGGCGACGGCGAAGCGCCGCGCCCCAAGCGCCGCCTGCGCCCCGGTGCGCGCCCGCGCGTCAAGCCGCCCATCCAGGAGATCTTGCGCCGAGGCGACGAGGTGCTGGTGCAAGTCATCAAAGAGGGCATCGGCACCAAGGGGCCCACGCTCTCGACCTACATCAGCATTCCCGGCCGCTACCTGGTGCTGATGCCCGCCCTGGGCCGCGTCGGCGTGTCGCGCAAGATCGAGGACGATGAGCTGCGCCGCAAGCTCCGCGACATCATGCTGGAGTTGAACCCGCCCAAGGGGCTGGGCTTCATCATTCGCACGGCCGGCATCGACCGCACCAAGAAGGAGCTGTCGCGCGACCTGGCCTACCTGCTGCGGCTGTGGAAGGTGATCGTGCGGCGCATTCGGAAATATCCGGCGCCGATCGACATCTATGAAGAGAGCGACATGATCATCCGGACCATTCGCGACATCTTCACCGGCGACGTCGATTCGATTTATATCGACGAACCGGCAGCCTACGAGCGGGCCAAGGAATTCCTACAGATCGTGATGCCCCGCTACGTGAGCCGCTTGCAGCTTTACGAGGGCAAGGAGCCGCTGTTCCACAAGTACGCGCTGGACCAGGAAATCAGCCGCATCCATCAGCGCGAAGTTCCGCTGCGGCAGGGCGGCGGCATCGTCATCGATCAGACCGAGGCGCTGGTGGCCATCGACGTCAACAGCGGCAACTTCCGCACCGACGACTCGGCCGAAGAGACCGCTTATCAAATGAACCTGCTGGCCGCCAAGGAAATCGCTCGGCAATTGCGCTTGCGCGACCTGGGCGGCGTGATCGTCAACGACTTTATCGACATGCGCAAGGAGCGTCATCGCCGCGGTGTGGAGCGGGCATTGCGCGAGGCCGTGCGCCGCGACCGAGCCCGTACGAAAATTCTCCGCACCAGCCCCTTTGGGCTGATCGAGATGACGCGGCAGCGGATTCGGCCCAGTCTCAAACGCAGCGTCTTCAAGGATTGCCCCGGCTGCGACGGCACCGGCGTGGTCAAGACGGCCGAAAGCATGGCCATCGAAGTCGTGCGGCTGATGATCCTGGCAGCGCAACGCGAGGACGTGGCTCGGGTGACCATTACCGTTTCCGACGAGGTGGCGACCTATTTGAACAACAAAAAGCGGCGCGAGCTGGCCAAGATCGAGGACGACGGGCACATCCAGATCCAGATCCTCGGC
>DATCFX010001163.1:0-9222 GCA_036509275.1 Pirellulales bacterium
CGGCCGCTAGCGCGCGAGACGATCCGCTCCTCCGGCCCGGCCTGCCAATCGCCGGCTGGTCCGGCAATCACCAGGTCACCAGTCTCGCGGTTGGCCACCACGTATTCGATGCGTTCCAGCCCGGCCAGCAGCAACATCTCTTCGTCCAGGGGCCGGCCGGCGGCCAACCGCAATTGGACCTGCCGCTCGAGCCGCGTGAGCGAAATCTTGCGCAGCCGCGATGCCTGGCTGGCCCGCCGATTGCCGTTGGATGATGGCGGCGCCGCGGCCAGGGCGAACAAATCGTCCGCGGGAGCCGACTTCACGGCCCGGCATAGCATGCCGGCCGGGTCGACATAGACGCCGCCGGGAAACTGCTTCACCGCCCCGGCCCCACCCACCTCGCTCCAAGTTGTGGGAGCGATGGTCGAGGTCAGCAATTCGATCAGCGAATCGAAGTCCGGCTGCACGCCGCCGCCGCGGCCGCCCACCGGCTCGCGCTTCACGCGCTGGATCACGTCGTAGCGCGCCAGGTCGTCGCCAATATCGCCGGCCGTCGAAAGTGCGGCATCGCGGTCGCCGCCTTCGGCCTGCGCGCCGGCGATTTGCGCCAGCCGCGCATCGCGCTGGGCTGGCGGCGCATTGCCCGTGTCCGCAATCGCCGGGGCGAATTCGCCCGCCGCCAGTTGTTCGGCCAGCAAGCCGGAACTCGCAGGATCATCGGCCAGTGCACTCGCGGCCGACATAGCTAGAACCGCAGTGGCCAGTACCGCCATGAGACAACGACTCCGACCGTGGCCCGCCGGGCCAACGCCGCGCGCATGCATGATTGCCTCCCCGTCGCCAGGACTGCGGGAACTGTTCCACCTATCACATTCCCAAATCCGCGCCCGCCGCGTCAAGCAAATTCCGGCAAGTCCGTGAGCCAGACAGGGGGAATTGAACAGAAGAGCGAGAAGATCGCGAAGAAGAATGCGAAGGAAGAAGAATGATGAATGCGAGGGTGACCGGTGCAGGTGGATCAGGGAGGCATCGCCGGCGTACTTTTCTTCCTGACCTTTTCTTCGCGTCCTTTGCGATCTTCTGTTCAATTCCCCCCGCCCCCCGCGGCCTTCTGTTCAATTCGTGAGTCGTTTTATGCAATGATCTCTTTCACCACCTGCCCGGCCACGTCGGTGAGGCGGAAATTCCGGCCGCTGTAGCGGTAGGTCAGACGTGTGTGGTCCATGCCCAGCAGCCGCAGAATGGTGGCGTGCAGGTCGTTGATGCTGACTCGGTTGACCGCGGCTTTGAAACCGATCGGGTCGGTCTCGCCGTAGTGGTAGCCGCCCTTCACGCCGCCGCCGGCAAACCACGTGGTAAAGGCATGGGGATTGTGATCGCGGCCCGGTTTGGCCGATTTCTGCGAAATGGGCAGGCGCCCGAACTCGCCGCAACACACAATCAGCGTCGAGTCCAGTAGCCCGCGGGCGGCCAGGTCCGTAATCAGCCCGGCGATCGGCGTATCGGTCTCGCCGGCAAATTGCCGGTGATTGCCGGCAATGTCGACGTGCCCGTCCCAGCTGCGCTGGTTCTCCATGCCGCCGCTATAAATCTGCACGAACCGCACGCCGCGCTCGACCATCCGCCGCGCCACCAGCGCCTGTCGGGCGAAATGCGCGCACCGCTTGTCGTCCAGGCCGTACAATTTCCGAATCGATGCCGGCTCCTGCTCGACATCAAAAGCCTCGGGCGCAGACAACTGCATGCGATAGGCCAGCTCGAAGCTCTGAATGCGCGCCGCCAACTCTTCCTCGCCGCGATGCTCCTGCTGGTCGATTTTGTTCAATTGCGACAGCAGTTCGAGCTGCCGTCGCTGATCGGCGTCGGACATGTGCCCCAACCGCTCGAGGTTGTCGATCGGCGCACCGTGCGGATTCAAGGCCGTTCCCTGGTACACGCCGGGCAAGAAGCCGGCGCCCCAGTTTTGCGCATGGCCCTTCGGCAGCCCGCGGCCCAGCGTGTCGTACATCACGACGAAGGCCGGCAGGTTTTCGTTTTCGGTGCCCAGCCCGTACGTCACCCACGAGCCGACGCAGGGAAAGCCCATGCGGCTCGAACCCGTATTGATCTCGAACAGGGCCGGCGAGTGATTGTTCGTTTCCGTATAGCACGAGTGGATGAACGCCATGCGGTCCACGTGCCGGCTCATGGCCGGAAAAATCTCCGATGCCCACGTGCCGCTGCTGCCGTATTGCTGGAACTTGAACGGCGACCGCATCAGCGGGCCGACCTGGGCGGTGAAAAAGCCGGTGTTCTTGTCAAAGCCCGGCAACTCCTTTCCATCGCGCTTGGCCAGTTCCGGCTTGTAGTCCCAGGTATCCACCTGGCTTTGCCCGCCGTTCATGAACAGCCAGATGACGCTGCGGGCCTTGGCCGGCAGATGCGGCTTTTGCGGAGCCAGCGGATGCGTCAGCCGCGACGTTGCCGCTTCGGCCGGGCTCGTCAACAGCCCGTCGCGATCCAGCAAATCGGCCAGCGCCAACATGCCGAAGCCCTGGCCGGTAGTCGCCAAAAAATGGCGGCGGGAACTGGTAGGCCCGGCGAGCCGAGCCGGGCCTGGGCTGGGCAACAGGGTTCGCTCGTCGCTCATTGTCAACCTCGACAAATCCGTAGGGGGTCATCGCGCTGGTGCCGCTCGGCTCGCGGCACCTACTTACCGGACGTAAATAAACTCGTTCATCCCCAGCAGCACCTGGCAAAAGTCGCCCCAGGCCAAGGCATCGGGCCGGTCGCGATGCTCGGCCCGATAAGCCGCTGCCTGCGCCGCCAAAAAATCGGTCGTGGCCTTCCGCTCCGCCGACGTCGGCTCGCGACCCAGCGCCGTCGCGTAGGCGCGGTCAATCGCCTGATCGGCCTCGCCGGCTTTGCCGGGCATGACGCGGCCGGCCAGCCCCTCGGCATATTGCCGCACCAGCGGACTGTTCAACAGCATCAGGGCCTGCGGCGCCACCGTGGTTTCGGACCGCACGGAGAGATCTTGCAGCGTGTCGGGCGCATCGAACAACATCAACATCGGCACCAGCCGGCTGCGCTTGACGAAAAAGTAGATGCTGCGGCGATGATGCTCGGGCTCGGTCAACCCAGGCCCCAGCAGCGTGCGATCGAGCAAGCCGCTGACCGCCAGCATGGCATCACGCACGGTTTCGGCCTCGAGCCGCTGCGGCTCGTGGTGCCAGATCGTCCGATTGTCGAGATCCGACTTGAGCCGCGCCGCATCGGTGTCGGACGTCTGCATATACACGGCACTGGTCATGATCAGCTTGTGAATCGGCTTCAGCCGCCAGCCGCCACGCACCAGTTCGCCGGCCAGGTAATCGAGCAACTCGGGATGCGTCGGCTTTTCGCCGGCCAAACCGAAATCGCTGGGCGTGGCCACCAATCCACGGCCCAGATGATGCTGCCACAAGCGATTGACGACGACCCGCGCGAGCAACTGCCCCGCTCCGCCGTCGCAGTCGGTCATCCAGTTGGCCAAGGCCCGGCGGCGATACGAAGTGCGCGCTTCGGCCGGCGGCGACTGCTGCCATTTACCCGGCTCGACGCCGGGCCGCAGCAAGACCTGCAAAAATCCCGCGCTAGATTCGCCCAGCTTTTGGCTCGGATCGCCCCGCTTGACCTGGTACGTCTTTTCATAAAAATCCGGCCCCTGCGTGTTCAGGCGAATGGCCGGCACCCCCTCGCTGGCAATCATCATCCATTGCCACTGCGGCCGCGGCCTACGGGCCAGACTCTGGTCGACCGCCGCCCGCAACTCCAGCCAACGGGCATCCTCCCGGCAGAACTGCTTGAACAGCGCCAGCCGCTGGTCGTCCGAAAGTTTTGTTAGCGGCTTCGACGACTTCGCGTGCAACTCATTGAAGGCAGCCAAGGCCGTGGTGCTGAGTTCGCTGCGCGCGGGATCGAGATATAGCAACCCATTCCGGTAGGCGGGCGAAAGAGCCACATCAAGCATCCCCGGTCCGCCTTCGGCCGCCAACGAAATGCGGAATCGCCCGAGCGCCCGGTAACCATCGAAATCCAAGGTCAGCGTCAGGCTGGATGGCGAGTAGAAGCCGATGGGCTGAACCAACAGGCGGGACGGCGCGAGCGCGCCCGGGGGGATCGGCGCCCAGTCAACAGTTTGTCGTCTGCCGGCCGGTTGGGAGACCATCCAGCTTCGGTCTACCGGCTTTCCGGCCTCGCCCGTGGCCACCTCATCGAGCCGCGGTGCGAGCACCAAATTCGCTGTCGCCCGCCGTGATTTCTTTTCCCTTGTCGCCAGCGCGGCCTTGACCTTTTTCAGCTCAAAACTGCCGCCGGCACCCAAACCCGGCCCGCCGGCCGGCAGCGAATCGTCCGGCAGCGCCTCGATTCGCAAGGCGAAGATCTTGCCCGCGGGCAGGTCGGCCGTGATCGTGTACGATTCGTTGAACTGCTGTGTGAGATTGCCGGCCAGGTACGAGCCGTCCTCCTGCCTGGCGAAGCTCATTTTCGACGTGCTGCTAACCGAGAGGTTGTCGAGCACGAGCCACTGGCGCGGCGCAAGCGGCTGCTTCGACTGTTTGACCAGCCAGGCGTCGAACTTGCCGCGCAGCACATCTTGCTCATACTCCGCAAGCGCCGCAGCCACCGGCCGATGCTGCTCGTTGAAACTCGCCAGGCGCCGGCGATAGTCGGCCGCGTCGGTGTTGACTAACTGATGCGAGCGGACCGTGGTCGTGAACGTCGACACGATGCGGTAGTAATCTTCGTTGCTGACCGGGTCGAACTTGTGATCGTGGCAGCGGGCACAGCCAACGGTCAGCCCCAGCATGGCCGTGCCGGCCGTGCGGGCCATGTCGTCCAACTCGTCGTAGCGTTCTTTTTCGGCCTGATTGGCCGTGATTTGCGTGGCGTGGACGCCGGCTGCCAGAAAGCCCGTGGCGGCCAATGCCAGCGGGTTATCCGGCTCGAATTCATCGCCGGCCAATTGCCATTTCACGAACGTGTCGTACGGCAAATCCTGGTTCAGCGCCCGAATGACGAAGTCGCGATACGTGTAAGCGTGCGGCCGATCGTAATCCTGCTCGAAACCGTGACTCTCGGCCCAGCGGGCCAGGTCGAGCCAATGCCGGGCCCAATGCTCGCCGAAGTGCCGGCTCGCCAGCAGCCGATCGAGCAGGCGATCGTAGGCATCGGCCGCCGGGTCGTTCACAAATGCGGCGATCGCTTCCGGCTCCGGCGGCAATCCCAGCAGATCGAAGTAGGCCCGGCGGATGAGCGTGCGGCGATCAGCGATCGGGTTGGGCGACACATGCCCCTTCCGCTGCCGATCGAGCACAAATGGATCCAGCGGCGTGCGGCACCAACTCGCGTCCGGCAGTGCCGGTGGCTTGGGCGACGCCAGCGGTTGAAAGGCCCAATGCTTGCGACCGGCCGCCAGGTCGATCGTGCGTTTGGCCGCGGCTGGAGCCGCCGTGATCCGTGGATCCGGCGCCCCGCGCCGCACCCATTCGCTCACCAGTGCAATCTCGCTCGTCGCGAGCTTGCCCCTGGGCGGCATCTGCACATCTTCGTCGGCATATTCGAGTGCCCGCACCAGCAGGCTCTTGTCCGGCTGGCCGGGCACGATGACCGGTCCCGAGTCGCCCCCCTTTTGCCAGCCCGGCTTGCTATCCAGCAGCAACCCGCCCTGCACGATTTTTGACTGGTTCGAATGGCACTCGTAGCAGTGCGTGGCCAAAAGCGGCCTCACATGCTGCTCGAAAAACGCCTCATCCGAGCGATCGAGCTTCGCACCCCCGCCGGGCGTGCCCTGCGCGGTGCTCACCGTTTCGGACGGCACTGCGCCCAGTGTACTGCCGGCGGCGAGGCAACCTAGCAGCAGTGCCGCGAGGGGTCCGAAGTACAGCGGCAGCGGCCAGCAGTCAGCAGCCAATCTTTTGACGGGCATGATGCGTTTTCGATCCATCGGCACGGTCCGAATGCAGGTGGCGCGCACTGGCGGCGGGTGGGACAAATTGGCCAACGCTTCGCTTTGCCAACTCAAGTCGTCCGCAGCCGGCCATAAGGCGGGGGTTTGCTGGGTAACCGGCCGTAGCCGCGGTGATGGGCATTCTAACCGACTTTCCCGCCCATCGCCGCATTTTTTCTGGCCGGCCCAGTAGTTCGGCCGCCGGGCAATCGCCATCGGCGGCCCCTCGCAAAACGGCCGAAACCCAATAGAATGGCCCCTAACCGGGCCCATCAGCCGCCGCGTCCTTCGCCTGCGAGCGACCGCGGCCGCCTTTTTTGCCCGGCCGAGAGGCTGTAGCTCAGTTGGTAGAGCAACGGACTTTTAATCCGTAGGTCTCGGGTTCGACCCCCGACAGCCTCACTGGCGGCAATTCAAACCGTCGCGAGCAAACGATGAGCCAGACATTTACAGCGTATATCGAGTTTGACCAGGAAACCGGCCTGTATGCCGGCACGATTCCCGGCCTGCCCGGCGGCCATAGCCAGGGCGAATCGCTGGACGAACTGCAGCGCAATCTGAAGGAAGTGGTCGAGCTGATTCTCGAAGAGCGGAAGGCTCACGGGGAGGTTGTCCATATCGAGCCGTTCGTCGGCATTCAGCAAATCACGGTCGAGGCATGAGCAAACTGCCCATCGTTAATGCTCGAACGATGGAAGAGTTACTGCTGAAGCTGGGATTTGCCGCGACAAGACAGAAGGGGAGTCATGTCTTCTACCGGCATCCGGAGGGCCGCACCACTACGGTCCCTCATCACGCCGGGCGGGATCTTTCCCGCCCGCTGATTCGTTCGATCCTCCGAGACGTTGATCTATCCCCCGAGCGATATGCTGATCTGTTGCAGCAGTTGTGAAGGACGACGGTTTGTCCAGGTCGAGCCGTGGGCGGGAATCTACAGGCTCGGAAAGGATCAAGGGCCGGACCGACTTTTAATCGGTAGGTCGCTGGTTCGAGTCCCGACAGCCTCACTTTTTTAATGGCAGGGCTCGATGCGGGCGGATTTGCCATGAACGTTTGGTACCCCGAAATTCCGCTGCGACGGCTGCCGGCTCTGGTGGCGATTACGGCGATGGGGGCCCTCTTCGCCGGGCTGTACGGAGCGATCCACGACCAGATCAGTTACTCCATCTCGCAGGAGTACTTCACGAAGTTGAAGTTCTATCAATTTGCTTACGCAAATTTCGGCTGGCCGCCGCGACTGTTCGCGGCGGAGGTCGGTTTCCTCGCGACCTGGTGGGTCGGGCTGATCGGCGGCTGGCTCCTCGCCCGAATAGGCCTCGCCACGTTGTGGACGGGCGGGAAGCCAGCTTGCATACTCCGCGCCTTCGCGCTCGCTGCAGCGATCGCCGTCACTGTTGGTGCTCTGGGTGTGCTCGTCGCCGCAATTCGGATCAAGCTGCAGGGCGTTGATCCTTGGGAGGAGTGGCAAACAGCACTTCGGCTGCGCGATCCGCAGGACTTCGTGATCGTCGCTTACCTGCATGCCGCCAGCTACCTCGGCGGCCTGCTGCGGTTGTTATGCGCGGCCGTCTATGTCCGAAAGAAACGGTGCGACCTGGTCGGTGGATTGCCTAATTCTTGAAATCGTGGCCTGCGGGCTAATAGTCGGCTGGTCGCGAAAGGAAGACCGTGAGCGCCAGTGGGCTGCTGACAGATGCTGAATTGCAGGCGGCATTCGAGAGTTGCACGCTGGCGCGCGAGGCGTGGAATCATCGGGCGCATGTGCGCATGGCTTTTCTTTATGCCAGCCGGCAGCCGCTGCCATGGGCTTTGGCTCGGATGCGGGAAGGCATCCAGGCGTACAACGCCTCGCAGCAGATTTCAGAAGCGCTCGATCGTGGCTATCACGAGACGATGACCGTGGCCTTCATGCGGCTGGTGTACGACGCGCTGGCTCGCAGCGGCCCGCTGCCGGATTCCGAATCGTTTTGCGACCGGAATTCTGAATTGCTCGACCGCTTCGTGCTGCGCAAGTTCTATTCGCGCGAGCGGATCATGACGCTGGAAGCCAAGCAGCGGTTCGTCGAACCCGATTTGGCCGAGCTGCCGGGCGCATTGGGCACGAGGCCAGCGCCGGTTTCAGAGTTGCGATAGATGGACGATGCTTGAAGGCGATTGCAGGTTTTGGATCAGCCGCTGATCTGCGGTCAGTAAGGAGCAACCACTTTGCTCCGCGAGAGCCAAGTAAAGGCAATCGTAGAGGCTGGCACGACTCTGAAGGGCAAATTCGTAGGCCCGCGGAAGCAAGCTGGCAGATGGGTACAATCGCGGGGGCGTCGAAAGTAAGTCTATGAAATACGCGTGGGCTTCGTCCTCGCTGATCTTCCGCTGACGATGAGCTTTCGACAGGGCATGCCCCACCTCGATCGCGAAGATATCAGGTGCTAGAATGTCATGGACGCCTAGCACGAATTCGGCTCGAAGCTGCAGGGCCTTGTCGGACCCCTCCTCGCCGAAAACCCATTTCAGGGCGACGCTGGCGTCCAAAACGTATTTCATTCGTCGCGGATCGAACGAATCAGTTCGACGGATAGTTCGTTGTCGAATCGGCGTCGCAGTTCGGCCGAACGCTGCCGCGCGCGCTCCACCACTTCGGCATCGACTCTCTGGCCTTGCGCCAAAGCGGCGCAGATCGCCTCCAGATCCGCTTTGACTTCGTCGGTAGTGCTCATATGTCAATTGTCGGTTACGTGGCCGGGGAGTCAACGTCACGACCGCACAATTTCTTACCGGCCTTGACGATCCCGCCTTGGATCACGGCGATGAAGCGCCGGCGGTCTTCCAGGATGTGAATATCGGCGGCCACGTCGCCGTCGACGATGAGGATGTCGGCGAGCTTGCCGGGGGCGAGGGTGCCGAGTTCATGGGCGCGGCCGAGGATTTCGGCGCCGGTCTGGGTGGCGCAGCGGATCACTTCCAGCGGGGTGAAGCCGACATGGTCGACGAAGAAACTCAGCTCGCGGGCGTAGTCGCCGTGCGGGTTCCAGGCAAAGCCGTAATCGCCGCCCAAACCCAGCCGGCCACCGGCACGCAAAATCATGCGAGCGCTTTCGGTGCCCCCTTCGAGCGTCTCTTTGTGGCCGTCGATCACGCGCTGCGAAAAGCCGAACTCCGGCCCGCGCTCGATGCTGGCCAGCTCGAAGTACAAGGCCGGCACCACGGGCACGTCGCGCTCCAGCAGCAGGTCGAGCGCCTCGGCATCCATGAACGTGCCGTGCTCGAGCGTGTCG
>DATCFX010001164.1:0-7122 GCA_036509275.1 Pirellulales bacterium
CGTCGCAGCGAACGACCGGCTGAGGCGGATACTTGGGAAAACGCCGATCCGTCTGCGACAACTGGCAAAGCAGAAAGCGGGAGCCTTTGATCTTTTCGACGCGTCGCGCTCTTCGCAGCCTCCTGTTCCAAACGACTGACCAACCGCGGCAGGCGTAGGCAAATGGGTTTTGTGCAAAGCCCCGCGCGGCCTAGGGAAGGGCGCCGGCCGATCCGCCCAAGCTCGCGCCCAAAACGGCGCTGGCCTGACCCGTCCCCGGTAATTCAATCGGGGCTTTTTTGTTCGCCGGCGGGTAGAATCGAAACCGCTGGAGCTTGGCTTGGCCCAAGAAGCTCTTAGGTTTGCGGTTCCTTCATCAGGTGCGCGAAAGGAGGACTGCCGTGGTGCGCCGTCCAACGATTTCGTGGTGGACGTGTTGGCTGGCCTTGGTCGGGCTCGGCTTCGCGACAGCTTGCCTTGCGGCCGAGTTCCATCCATTCGACGGCCCGAAGCCTACGGCCGTCTTCATTCAGTCGAATCCGTGGGCGAGCGTGATCGGTGCAGACACGCCACGCGTGGCGGTTTATGAGTCCGGCGAGGTGATCTTCCGAAAACAGATCGACGGCCGTGGGTTCTACTTCCACTTGACGCTCGACAAGCAAGCGCTCGACACGCTGCAAGAGCATGTCAAGCCGGTGCTGGCGATCAAGGATCTCAAGCGATCGTACAACGTGGCGCCCAACGTGACGGATCAGCCGGAAGCGATCTTCTACTTTCGTAGCGGCGATCGTGAGGTAACTTCCACCGTGTATGGGCTGAAGGCTGACGACACTCGGCTGCCGGCGTACACCGTCTTGCCGGGTGATGCGAAGCCGGATGTTCCGCCCGTCGAACTGCTCAAGCTCCATGCATGGCTGTGCAAGTTGGACTACGCGGACAGCAAACCGTGGCTGCCGAAGTACATCGAGGTCATGTTCTCGGAATACTCCTACGCTCCGGACGCTTCGATTGTGTGGCCGAAGGACTGGCCCGGGTTGGATTCCGAGCGGGCCATCAAGCGCGGCGATTCGTATTCGATTTTCGTCGATGGGAATATGATCCAGAAGGTTAACGAGTTTTTGGCAACTCGGAAGGAGCGCGGGGCAGTCGAAATCGGCGGCAAAAAGATGAGCGCCTCTTGGCGATACACCTTCCCCAGCGAACCGGTTTGGCGCAAGGCATTGGCGCAATGAGGCAGCAAGGAGAAGCCTGCAAAGGCCGCCTCAAAGTCGCGGCCTCACTGCGCCGACGCAATTCACTTGGTAATGAGCCAGGGTCGGCTCCATATCCGATAGATGCCGTGATAGGCGTTCTCCACCATCAAGCCGAAGCCCAGCCGCTCCTTGGCCCAGTCGCCGTCGCCGATCAGCCCCGCTGGCGAATCCGCAGGCGCAGCAGTTAATTCGGCCGCCGCTGGACGTATTCGTCGCAGCGAACGACCGGCTGAGGCGGATACTTGGGAAAACGCCGATCCGTCTGCGACAACTGGCACAACAGAAAGCGGGAGCCTTTGCCCGAGACGACTTCCTGCACGTGGCGGCATGTAACGCAGAGACTCGTGCTCATGGCCGATCCTATTCCGCTTCGGCCCACACCCGCACCTCGCCGCCATCCTCGATCTCGACGTGAATAATGTTCGGTCGGCAGCAGACCGGGCAATCCTCGACGTACTCCTGGCTCGCGCCCGCCGACAGGTCGAGCGGGACAACGATTTCCTCCCCGCACGCGTCGCAGACATAGCCCGCCTCGTCCTTCGGCCGCGGCTTCCGCTTCTTGCGTTTCATGGAGGCATTGTAGCGGGAGGCGATCGGGCCGCCCCCAAAAAACGCACAAAGCTGGTAGGGTGCGTCAAGCGCAGCGCGACGCACCATTGGCGAGAGATCGGGCATTTCCGTCGTCATTTAGTGCGTCCCGCAGGCTCGACACACTCTACGGCTTCGGCCATGCGCGCCGAGGCGGGACAGGAGCTATACTGCAAGGCAAACACCTTGGAATGCGACATGCCAGTATTCCGACGAAACCCAACGTCCCTCTGGGCAGTGCTGCTCTGCACGATCAGTGTGTACGCCTGGATTGCAACTCATGCACTCTGGTGGAATCTTCGCGCAAGCCATTTCCGCTTAGAGTTCACATCCACAGTAATCTGGGGTTTTCTGCCCGCGCTAACGGCACTCATATTTCGGCACCGTTTGCTCGCGACAGTTGTGGCCGCGCTCGGATTTTGGCTCATCGTAGCTGGAGCCTTGTACGGAACATTGGGGGGCTCTAACTTCTGGGAAGAAACCGGCTTCGCATTGTTCGCCCCATTCGAGTGGCCAATTTATCGCAGACAAAATTTGCATGGAAACGTCAACTTGCATGCGCTTTTTGCGGGAACCAACTTGGCCTACGCGATGGTCACCTTCTGCTTCTCACTCGCGGCAGGTTTTCGCCCCCGCGAAGAGAGCCATCCGGCGTGATAAGCGGATCTCCGCCCCTGCGGAACGGGGCTCTAAGAAGCCTCACCGCCCGATACGCCATGGCCCACTAGAGAAGGTCGCCCTGCCCGCATGGTCCTGAAACGCGTAAAGCCCGTCGGTGACGGGCTTTTTAGCGCAACGGACGGCATATCAAAAGTGCCCCCTGATGGACTCGAACCATCAACCCTCTGATTAAGAGTCAGATGCTCTGACCAATTGAGCTAAGGAGGCTTCGCTTTTTGCGATCCATTATCCTACCCGAGCAGCCGAAGCGCTCAAGCCCTGTCGAGAAGGCTTTTTTTCAGCAATGGCGGGGCGTCGCGTTGCCGCTGGGCCGTTGAACCGGGGCATTGAGTAGCCCAGCGCCTGGGCGGGGTTCGCCTTTGCCAGCGGCGTGGCTCGCTCGGGGATGCCGCGCTCGGGCAGCGCTCACTCGACGACGTGCATGCCGAGCTGACGCATTTTGCGGTAGAGGTTCGAGCGGTGCAGGCCGAGCTGCTCGGCGGCGCGGCTCATATTGCCGCCGGCATTGTCGATCGCCTGCTGAATGTACTGGGTCTGAAAACGCGTGGTCGCCTCGGATAGCTCCAGATTGGCCGCCACGGACTGCTGGCTCGCATCCACGGGCATCGGCACCAGCGAAAGATCCTCGGCCGCAATCTCGTCGCCGGGCACCAGGTAGGCAATCCGCTCCATCATGTTGCGCAGCTCGCGGATGTTGCCGGGCCAACTGTGCGACTCCAGCAGCCGGCGGGCGCCGGGCGAGAATCTCGGCGTCTGGCGACGTGCTTTGAGACAAAAATCGTGCAAAAAGAATTCGGCCAGCAGCCAGATATCGTCCGGCCGCTCGCGCAGCGGGGGCAACAGCAGCGTGACCACATTCAAGCGATAGTACAGATCCTGCCGAAACCGCTTCTCACGCACCATCTGGGCCAGGTCCTGGTTCGTGGCGGCGATCACCCGGGCATCGGTGGGAATGGTCTTTGAGCCGCCGACGCGCACCACGACCTTCTCTTCCAGCACGCGCAGCAGCTTGGCCTGTCCGCCGGCACTGAGATCGCCGATTTCGTCCAGGAACAGCGTGCCGCCGTTGGCCAGCTCGAATTTGCCGGGCCGGGCCTCGTGGGCGTCGGTAAAGGCGCCCTTCTCGTGCCCGAAAAGCTCGCTCTCCAGCAGCGTTTCGCTGAGCGCGGCGCAATTGACGGCGATAAACGGCTGATCGCGGCGATTGCTGAGATAGTGAACCGACTGGCTGACGACTTCCTTGCCCGTGCCGTTTTCGCCCGTGATGAGAATCGCCAAATCGGTGTTGGCCACGCGTTTGATGGTCGAGCGCAGGGCTTCGATCACGGCGCTTTGGCCGACGAGGTTCACGCCCTGGGCCGCCTGGGCGCTGATCTGGCGGCGGCTCTCCAGCAGTCGGGCACGCTCACGGGTGTTTTCCAGAGCGATGGCGGCGTGCTGCGCCAGTTCGGCCAGAGCCTGTTCGTCGTCTTCGGTAAAATTGCCCTCGCGCTTGTTGATGACCTCGAACGCGCCGAGGACTTCGCCGTGCAGACTGCGCAGCGGGACGCAGAGGAGCGTCCGCGTGCGATAGCCGAGCTTGCTGTCGACCGTGTGGTCGATCAACTGCTGATCGCGATCCTGGTCCACGCGGCGCGATTGGCCGCTGTGGACGACCTGTCCGACCAGGCCCAGGCTGTCGGCCACGCGCAGCTCGCCGCCGGGCACACCCAATGCGGGGCGTGCCACGAGCAGCCGGTTGGTCCGATCCCAGAGAAAGATGCTGGCCCGATCGCTATCCAACAGCCGCGTGGCGGCCTGGGCCATCTGCGTCAGCAGTGGCTCCATTTCATGGGTTTGGTACCAGTGACCGGCGATCTCCAGCATCGTTTCCAGCCGCTGTGCCCGACGATGATCGCGCTGGCGCGATCGGACCGTCTGCAAGGCGGCCTCGAGCGAACGGGCCACGCGGCAGGCCAGCCGATAGGCGGTGGCGCCATCGGCGTTGGGGGCGTGCAGCGCGAGCACTTCGCTGGCTTGCGATTGCAGCGGCACGGCGGACCAGGGCCCCTGATGGGCCGGGGCCTCGCGAGCAGCCACTTCGCCCAGCCACTTCCAGGGGAGCGGGGCAGGGCGGCCCGCGTCGCCAAGCAGGGTGCCGCGCTCGCCGACCATGTTCACCACCGCCGCATAATCGGCTGTCGACGAAAGCAGCGCTCCCAGCGCCCTGGAAATGAAGACGCTTTCGGCTTCGTCGCTGACCGCATGCCACAGAATGCGCGCAAGCACTGGCGCCAAAAGAGGATCGGCAAACAGCTCACCGAACTCATCGGCACTGTAGTTGGGTGCTGGCGGGGCGGGCACGGCAATCTCCGTGAATCGAAACGATACAGGCAGCTAAGTCATTTACGCGGCAATACCCCAGATGGTTGTTATCAATTTTACCTCATTCCGCAAGGCCCGGCGTCGTAGCGAGCCGGGGCAAATAAAGCTAGGAAGAGAACCACAGAGGCACAGAGACACAGAGAAAAAATCCGTGGTCTGCCTTTTTTCTTCTTCTCTGTGCCTCTGTGCCTCTGTGGTTTTCTTGTCGTTCCTCGTTGGTCCGGCTCGATTGAGTCCTTTGGCCGGCGCGGATATGCTGATGCGTTTCCGCCGTGGCGGCGGGATATTGGCGGCGGCCGCTTTAGGAGTTTTCGAAGCATGGGACTGTTTGCCGGCAAGAAGGGTCTGATTCTCGGGGTGGCCAACGACCATTCGATCGCCTGGGCCGCGGCCCAGTTTGCAATGGCCGAAGGGGCGGTCTGCGGCTTTACGCATCTGCCCGACCGGCCCGACGACGAGCGGCAGCGCAACCGCCGCCGCGTGGCCATGCTCACCGACACCGCGCCGGGCGCGAAGTTTCTGCTGCCGCTGGACGTGAACAAGGACGAAGACATCCGCGCGGTCGTGGCCCGGGCCGTCGAAGAGTTCGGGCAGATCGATTTCGTGCTGCACTCGATCGCGTTTGCGCTGCTCGACGATCTCAAAGTGGACACGATCGCCACCAGCCGCGAAGGCTTTAAGCTGGCGATGGAGATCAGCGCCTATAGCCTGCTGGCGGTGGCCAACGCCGTGAAAGATGCGATGGCCGCCAAGGGCAGCATCGTCACGATGACGTATTTCGGCGGCGAAAAGGCGGTACCCGGCTACAACGTGATGGGCGTCTGCAAGGCGGCGCTGGATTCGATCGTCAAGTATCTGGCCTACGACCTGGGGCCGCGCGGCGTGCGGGTCAACGCGGTGAGCGCCGGGCCGGTGCGGACGCTGGCCGGTCGGGCGGCGGGCGTGGAAGACATGCTGGGCTTGTACGAAAAGATGGCCCCGCTGGGGCGCAACATCACGCACGAAGAAGTCGGCCGCAGTGCCGGCTTTTTGCTATCGGACATGTCGGACGGAATCACGGGCGAAATCCTGCACGTCGATGCCGGCTACAACATCATGGGCTCGCCCGGCCGGCTGCTCGATCAATATCGCGGGCAGCTTCAATAGCCGCATCAAATTGCCGAGCCTGCCGTGAGTGCCATGCTGGTGGCGATTGCCATCGTCCAAAGGTCGATCGAACGCCCTGCCGAGCGGGAAGCGGAGCAGACGTCGGCTGTGCTCGTTGGGCGGCGACCGGTGGGAGTGCCGCTGGCCGGTTTGTGGGAGTTTCCGGGCGGCAAGGTCCGGGCGGGCGAAACGCCGGGCGAGGCGGCCCAGCGCGAATGCCTGGAAGAAACCGGCCTGGCGGTGGAAGTGGTCGGCAGCGATCGGGTCGTCAGCCACCACTACGCGCACGGCGACGTGGAGCTGCATTTTTTCCGCTGCCGGGTGCTGGGCGATGGCGAGCCGCGCGAGCCGTTTTGCTGGGTGCCGCGCGGCCAGTTGGCGGCCCTTGAGTTTCCGGCAGCCAACGCCGAGGTCATCGCCTCGCTGATTTGACAGCAACGCTCTCTTAGTTAAGGCGTCCCCCCCCCGCAGCGCGCCCGCGAAAACGCGCAAATAGCTATAGGCGCGTTTTTCGAATCTCGTTAGCTTTTTGAAACCTTTACAAGCGGCTGCGGGGCCGGCCTGTGCTTTGGTAGCCGGCCGCACGCAGCTTGAAACTGCTTGTCGGGTGCTCGGGGCCCGTGGCGTGTCGGATCGTGTCGGCGTTGGCGTCATTGCCGACCGCCAATAAAACCCCATCGGCTGCAAGGGATGCGGCCGCTCGTGCATTGAGCACAGGTGAAGGAGAAGAGCATGGAGGCTCGCTTGGTCCGCGCCGCGATTTTGGCGGCGGCGCTCGGTTGCTTGGGTGCCAGCTATCGGACGCAGAATTTTGTCGTCCAGGCGGCCACCGGCGACATCGCCCACCGCGTGGGCGACGAAGCCGAGAAATTCCGCCGCGAACTGGCCATCCAGTGGCTCGGGCAGGCGATGCCCAACTGGTCGCAGCCGTGTCCGATCACCGTGCAAGTGGCCGACCACTTGGGCGCCGGCGGGGCTACGAGCTTTGTCTTCAACGAGGGCGAAGTCTTCGGCTGGCAAATGAATATCCAAGGCTCGCTCGAGCGGGTGCTCGACTCCGTGCTGCCGCACGAGGTGACGCACACCATCTTTGCCAGCCACTTCCGCCAGC
>DATCFX010001165.1:0-2386 GCA_036509275.1 Pirellulales bacterium
GGCCGCCGATCGAGTCGGAAAAATACACGCTCACGAACTTCACGCCCGACTCGACCAGTCGCCGGGCCAGCAAACAGCTTTGCCCATACGTATGCCGGCCGTAGCGGTCGCGAGTTTTTGCCGACTCTTGCGACAGGTCGAAGGCCCGGCCGAGCTTCGGCGTGCTGAGCATCTCCAGCGCCGTGTCGTAATATGCGTCGAAGCCCCGGGCCTTGGCCGACGACTCCAACAACCGCGATTGCCGGTCGACGATCTGCTGCAACTGCCGGCGGTCGTGCAGACGGTCGGCCGACAGGTTGGCCGGCAACGACAACTCGGGCAGGCGGAAATCCGGCAGGTTGGGATCCGACGTCACCAGCAGCGGGTCGTGCGCCTTGCCCAGGAAGCTGGCGTGCTGGCCCGGCGTGAGCGACCCGTCGTGCAGCACGTACGGATAGGCCACGAACGTCGGCATGCCGCTGGCGACCGGAGCCAGCCGGTCGACAATCGAGCCGTAGGCCGGAAACAACTCCAGCGAATCGCGCAGCCGAATATCATCCACTGGCGGCGCGCGGCCCGTCAGCGCGTAGTACGAGGCCGAATTGTGGTTCTTCATCTCGTGGTGGACGCTGCGCACCAGGCAGACCTTGTCCATCACCTGGGCCATGTGCGGCAAATGCTCGCACACGCGGATGCCGGGCACTTTGCTGGCGATCGGCTGGAACAGGCCGCGGATGCCGTCGGGCGCATCCGGCTTCATGTCGAACGTTTCCAGATGGCTGGGGCCGCCGAACTGGTAAAGAAAGATCACCGAGCGAGCGCGGACCGGCGGCTGCGCGGCGGGCTTTTCTTGGGCGGCGGCCAGCGTCGCCAGGTTCAAGCCCAACAACCCCGCGCCGCCCACGGCCAGCGCTTGGCGACGATCGAGCAGGCTCGTGCGGCAACCGCGGCAGGCATGATAGGAATTGTGTTTCATCGGTCGGATCGTGTTTAAGGATTTGCATCCAACTCGCATGCCCACGAAGCGTGGGCATGGCACCCGGCTCCGGGCGAATTAAACTTGTACTCGAATGGTAGACAAACTTAATCTGGTAAACAAACTTAATGCCGCAGCAAAAACTCCTTGCTGTTCACGAGCGCCCAGAGCACGTCTTCCAGGGCCACGCGACGATCGGCCGCGTGCTCGACGTGAGCGAGCATCGCACGCCGTTCCTCCGCGCTCGGCTGTCGGCTGAGCGTGCGCCAATACAACTCGTCGACCATCTGGCCGGGGGCGCGGCCGGCGGCCAGCAGCTTGCCCAGGATATTGTCCGGCCGGGCGAGCAGGGCGTTGATGGTCGGGCCGCTAACCAGTTGAAAGGCCTGGCCGAGCGTGGTCTCTTCCGACCGCTCGCACTCGCAGCTCAACAAGCGCGGCGGCTTGCCGAACTTGACCAGGAACTGCTCTTCGCCGCCAGCTCGCCGCCGCCCGCTCGGCACCTGCACGCCCGGCAGCTCGACGGCCCGCAAGCCGACCGGGTAGCCGGTAAACCGGGCGCGCGTGCCCGTCACGCGGTGCAAGGCATCGAGCAGAGCCTCGGCCGGCAAAGGCCGGACGATGGCGTGCGAAAAATTCGTCTCGTCCGAGCTGTTCGTAGCGATTGGCTCCGCCGTCAGTTGATACGTGCTGCTGTTGGCAATCGTCCGCACGAGGTGCCGCAGGTCGTAGTTGTGAGCGACAAAATCCTGGGCCAACGCCGCCAGCAGCGGCTCGTTCACCGGCGGGTTGGTGGCGCGGAAATCGTCGATCGGATCGACAATTCCTCGGCCCACCAGGTGATACCACACGCGGTTGACCTGCACCCGGGCGAAGAACGGATTCCCGCGGTCGATGACCCAGCGGGCCAGCGATTCGAGCGGATCGGCTCCGGCTGCGACCGATGGCTCGGCCGAGCCCAGCACGCGCGGCTGGGCTACCCGCTGCGTGCGGGGATTCTCGAACTTCGCCTTGCCGGAAACCCAGACCAGTTGTTCGCCGTCGAACTCGTGCTTGTCCAACTCGTCGCGGCGGCGAATCTCGATCGTCTTGTACTGGATGTGGGCGAAGAAGCCGGCCCAATCGTAGTAATCCGCCTGCGTCCAGCGGTCGAACGGATGGTTGTGGCACTTGGCGCATTGCAGCCGCAGGCCCAAAAACACCTGGGCCGTGGCCTCGGCTCGACTCACGGGATCGCGATTGGCGCGATAAAAGTTCGTCTCCGGCCGGCTATACGTGCTGCCGCGAGCGGCGAGCAACTCGTAGGCAAAGCGGTCCAGCGGTTTGCCCGCGGCGATCGACTCGCGAATCCAATGGTGAAACGCCTGCACGCCCTTGCGATCCAGCGTCTTCTCTTCATTGCGCAACAGGTCCGACCATTTCAGGGCCCAG
>DATCFX010001166.1:0-1158 GCA_036509275.1 Pirellulales bacterium
TGAAACGCGCATGGAGGGCTCCGCGGAAGAGGGACACCGGTTCGATGGCTTTGCTATCGGCCGCTACTTCGACGCGGCGACTGCCGCCCAAATGATCCCTAGCGGCCAGGTAATCAACAGAATTCCGCCGACCGTCGGCACGACGAAGACCACATTCACAAGAAAAATAACGACAGCGCCCGTCACCGTGCTGTAAAGCATTCCGAGCGGTCCGAGAAGTGCCGCCAGCACGACCGCGAGAAGTACGCTTTTGCCCCTGGTGGCGACGTACGCAACCTGCTGATTCACAATCGTATTTTGGATCACCACCTGCTGCGGTTGCGGCTGCGACGGATACGCCCACGGCGCCGGCTGTTGATAGGGTTGCTGTTGATAGGGTTGCTGTTGATAGGGCTGCGGCGGCGGCAGCGGGTAGTGCGCGGGAGGTTGAGCAAACGACGGTTGAGCTGCCTGCGATGGCGCAGGTTGAGGCCACGCCGGCGCGGCTTGATTGGAATAGCCAGCAAATGGCGGAGCAGGCTGTGACGCGGCCATCGCCGGCGGAGCCACGGCGGCTGGCTGGGTATAGACAGCCTTGATCTCGATGCGAGTTGGCGACGGCGGGAGCGCGGGTGCGGCCGCCGCGGGTCGCGATGGTTCGACGGTAGCTGGCACCGGCAACGCCGCGGCCATGAACAGGCCCTGAACCTTCGCTGCACGTGTCCAAGCCCCCTCGCGGCCCTTTCGCACGAAGTCATCCGGGCCGATGCTGCCGCGGTCGGCGAGCGCTTTCAATTCGTTGACGCTCAGCGGTCCCTGCTCCACGGCGCCGACCTTGCAGAACCATTCTGTTGCCATAGCTCGTCCCCCCTTCAATTCCGAGACTGTGAAACGCAGCGGTTTGCCTATTGAGGCGGATGGCACGTACGGCAGGGTGCGTATTGCTGCCGGGCCTCGCTCAACTTGATTGGAATGCTCGACGATCGCAGGTGCCGGCAGGCCTGGAGATGGTACTTGGCTCCGGTGCGCGTGACGTAAACGGTGATATCGACCGGCGCGTCCGCGGCGACGGTAGCTGCCGCCGGAACGAAAGGTGCCGGCGGCGACGTTGCGTCCGATGCTGGCCCGCGGCCTTGGGCCAGCGCCGTCAAGCAGGCTAGCAGTCCCAGTGCGATCGTG
>DATCFX010001167.1:0-6016 GCA_036509275.1 Pirellulales bacterium
ACCGCATGTAGAGATCCGAGTTGCGGTCAAGCTGCTGCATGTTGTCGCGGATGCGTCTTTGCTCTTGAGTGGTGGCATTGATCCGAGCCTGCACCTGCGTGCTGTGTTGGCGCAAGGCTTCCAGGTCGCGCTTCTTTTGCACCAGTTCGGCCAGCGCGGCTTTGACCGGCTCGCTGACCGCCTTGGAGCTGACGTAAAGCTGAATCGCAGTGTCGTTGAGGTTCGTGAGCACGATTTGCTGCCGGATGAGTTGCTCTTCTGCCACCAGCAGTTTGGCCGGCGCGTCGGGCGCCGCCGCGACGGCAAAACGGTACAAATCGCGAGCCGTTTCCGCCGGCTTGGCCGGCTGCACCAGCTTCCAATCCGACGAGCGCGGGTACTCGATCAGCACCTGCTTGCTCTTGCCGCCCGAGTTCTTCACGGTGTACTCCACGGTCCGCTCGTACTTCTGGCTCGTTTCCAGCAGGCCCTTGGTGATCTTTACGCTGGTCAGCTCCTCGGCTCGCTGCTTGGAGTGGCTGGCAACTTCGGTATCCAGATCGAGCGCGTAGCTCAGCAGTCGCTCGGCCCCCGGCGGAAGATCCTCGATGCGGGCGTCGCCGGCATACACGCCGTCGTCGAACACCGTGATCGGCCCCTGCTGCAAGTGCAGCTTCGTGCTGTTGGTCAGCCGCAGCCCGTTGAGCGGATGCGTGGCTTGCACCTGCGCATTGTAGATCGAAATCTTTTCACCCTTCACCGACTCCTGCACGATCGGCAGCATGGCCGACTGATGCCGAGGCAGCGTCACGGGCGATTCGATCGCATATTGAAACAGCTCGCCGACATTGGCGCCTTGAGCGGTTGCCAAAGCGTTTTGTTCGAGATTGAGGCGGGATTCCTCGGCATCGGCGCGGACACCAAGCGCAGCGTTTTCTTCCTCCTGGATGATTACGTGAGGAGCGATCGTTCCCCCGACAAAGGCTCCGCCACCAAGTGTCGGTTCCGCGGCCATCACGCGTTGCCTTACCCGCCCGCGGTCTTGCTGCAACTGGACGGCCTTCCGCTTGTCGGCCAGATCCTGCCCATACGTCTGCGGCCGCAGCGAGGCAAACAGTTCCGGCTCGACCGTGGGGCGGTTGATGTAGAGCGGATCGTAGAGGTTCATGACAAACGAGATCGGCCGGCCGCTCACGAGCGTCAGCGAAACGTCGGACCAATCGTGCTCGGTCGTGTTTTCCACGATGGCCCAGCCCTGCAGGTACGGCTTGGCGGTATCCGAGAGCACGAGACGGTAGCTGGTTTTCCAGATCGGCGCTTGCTGAATGTAGCCCACGCGGACGGGCCGCCGGCCTTTGCCGGGAAAATCAAGCACCACGCTTTTCTTGTCGGTCGAATGACCCATCGCCAGCACGGCCAGCGCCTGCCGCAGTTCGGAATCGAGCTTTTCGTTTACCAGCTTGATGCGCGACACGCTGGCCAGCGGCACGCTCCGCAACCCGGTGTCGGTGAGCAGATTGATAAAGGTCGTGTAAACCGTTGTGTCGGTCTTATCGAGATGCTCCCGGCGGGCCTCGACGCCGATGATCGTGCCGGTCATTTTTTGCGGCGATTCGATCTCGATCTTTTCGCCGCGGATTTGGGCCAGCAGGTCGGCCAGGCTGGGGTTACTGGTCAGGTCGATGGCAAAGGTCGAGAGCGTTTTGGTGATCGGGTCTTTCGAGCCGTAGGTGACGTTGGCGATCCGGCCGACCTCGACGACCATGCTCTTGAGCAGATCGTTGATGTCATCGACGTTGAATTGCATTGCGATGCGGCGATCGCCCTCGATCTGGCCGTCGTGCTGAAAGAAGCCGACGCCCGCATTGAACAGCACGACTTTGGTCAGCGGCAGCGGGTCGGCGGCCTGGTCATTTGCCTTGTCGTCGGCGGCAGATGCCGGGCGGCTGGCGAGCAACAGCACTGCCGCGGCAGCGATGACGCGGACACGATTTGCAGTAGGCATGAATGTCTCTCCCCCAGGGTAGTGTTCGCCAACTTGCCAGAGTTTAGTCTTTCGACGCACGCCGGGTCAGCAAAGTTCCGCCGCCAGGCAGCAATTCGCCTGATCGATTCAAAAGCGGCCGGAAAAAATAACCAGCCCCGGCGGGGCGGAAGTTGTTAGCCAGGGGCGAAAGCCCCTGGAAAAGCGTGTGATGAGGTATTCACCAGCCCTGAAAGGGCGGCAGACTAGCGCCCCTTCGGGGCTCGGCCGCGCGTTGCGCTGCGCTTCCAGGGGCTCACGCCCCTGGCTAACGACTTTGCGCCCCTTCGGGGCGAAGAACCGGCAGCGCTGCCACCAACAAGAGACACTGACCCAGCAATCGAAAGCATTGAATTTAATCCCCTGCGCGGTCTGGCGGCTGGCGGCTGCTTTGTTACGATTTCGATTGGCCGCCTTGACCCTTTGGGTTCTGATTTTTTGGAGGATTCGACCGATGGTTCGCACACCCAGCACGATGTTGCCCTTGGGCACGGCGGCGCCGGATTTTTCGCTGCCCGACATGCACGGCAAGCAGGTTTCGCTCCGCGACTTCGCCGGCTCGCCGGCGTTGCTCGTGATGTTCATGTGCAACCATTGCCCGTTCGTCAAGCACATTGCCGCCGGCCTGGCGCAACTAGCCAAGGACTATCAGCCGCGGCAGGCGGCCATCGTGGGCATCAATTCCAACGACGCGGCCGCGTATCCGGACGATGCCCCGGACAAGATGCAGGTCGAAGCCCGGCAGCAGGGCTATACGTTTCCGTACCTGGTGGACGACTCGCAAGCAGTGGCCAAGGCCTATCGGGCCGCGTGTACGCCCGACTTCTTTCTCTTCGACCGCGATCGCAAGCTGGTCTACCGCGGGCAGCTCGACGCCAGCCGTCCGGGCAACGGCATCCCGGTCTCCGGCGCGGATTTGCGTGCCGCGCTCGATGCGGTGCTCGCCGGCCAGCCGGTGCCGGCCGAGCAGCAGCCCAGCATCGGCTGCAACATCAAGTGGAAGCCCGGCAGCGAGCCGGATTACTTCGGCTGAGAGTCAGCGCACCGAGAAGCCGACCGCCGGACCCGGATAGTAGCCCCAGTAGGGCGGCGGGGGCGGGTAGTAGTAGGCGGGCGGCGGCGGAGCGGGCATCGGCACCGGACGCGGCATGGGCGGCGGCGTGGTCTGCATGGTGGCGATCACGCGGTTGCTCACGCCCTGCTGCTGCAAAATGATGAGTTCGGAAGGTTGCAGCGGATGCGACACGCCGCCTGCGCGAATCTGATTGACGATCAGTTCTTCGTTCACGCCCGAATGGCTCATGGCCACCACATCGTTGATGCTCACGCCGCCAGGCGGCAGCGGCCGGCCCAACTGGCTGGCGATTTGAGCCCGATTGCGCGCTTCGATCTGATCCATGCCGCTACCGACCGCAGCGCCGCCCAAGGCGCCGGCGCCGGCGCCGATCAGGGCTCCGGCGACGGGATGACCGGAAGCCGACCCCACCAGCGCCCCCACGCCCGCGCCGCCCACACCGCCGATCGCCGCGCCGTTGCTGGTGTAGTACGGCGCCTGGCAGCCGGCCGCCAGGCACAGGGGGGCCAACAGGATCGCGGGCCAGGTAACGTGCCGAACTCGCATGGCGCCGCGCTCCAAACGCGAAAAGGTGGGGATCCGTCCGGCGGCGATTATTCCGCGTGCTCGGCGGGCCGGTCAAGACGAGTTGCGGCACGGCTAGCACCGCTGGCGGATTGAGCGTTTGACGCGCTGCGGCAAAAGCGGCCACACGGACCGCAGTCCGTGGGCTTGGACACGGTAAATCTGGACAACACACGGTAAATGCTGGACAACACACGGTGAATCTGGACCCTTGTCATGGCCCGTGGCCGTCATTAAGATGACTGCTGAACTCGGGATTTGCGGCCGCTTGCAGCCTCCCCTGCTAAAGTGCCATCGCTCCGCCGGATATGGGCGGGCGATTAAACTTGAATCAGTGTAAGCCGCGCTGCCGCCCGTCGGATCGCGGCTTTTTGCATGCGCCGGCGACTCCCAGTAATCGGCAGAAGTGGTACCGGTGGGGATTTTGCCATGAGCGACCAGCGTCAACCGGCCGAAGTGCCGCGCCCGGGTGCCGGCCCTTCGACCGTGGCCGTGCATGCCGGCGAAGAGCGGCAGAAGTTCGGCCATGCCATCGCCGAGCCGATTTTCTGCTCATCGACGTACACGTTTGCCGACACGCAAGCGGTAATCGATTTCATCGAGCAGCGGCTGCCGCGCGAAGAATACGGCCGCTACGGCAACCCGATCGAAAAAGTTGTCGAGCGCAAGTTGGCGGCGCTGGAAGGCGGCGAGGCGGCGCTGCTGTTTGCCACCGGCATGTCCGCGATCGTCGGCCTGCTGATGGCCAAGCTCAACGCCGGCGACGAAGTCATCTTCTTCGACGAGTGTTATCACCGCAGCCGCGAGTTCTGCACGAAGCACCTGTCGCGCTTCGGCGTGACGACGCGGCAAGTGCCGGCTTGCGATTACCAGGCAATGGAGGCGGCCATCACCCCGGCCACGCGACTGCTCGTCAGCGAGTCGCCCACGAATCCGCAACTCAGCGTCGTGGATCTTGAACGGTTCGTGGCCATCGGGCGCAAGCACCACGTCGAGACGCTGATCGACGCCACGCTAGGCACGCCGTACAACGTCCGCCCGCTGGCGGCCGGCGTCGACTACGTGTTGCACTCGGCCACCAAGTATCTGGGCGGCCACAACGACCTGCTGGCCGGCGCGCTCGTGGCCTCGGCCGAAAAGCTCGAACCGGTGCGCAAGCTGCGCGGCATCATGGGCGCCATCAACTCGCCGCACAATATGTACCTGCTGTTGCGCGGGCTGAAGACCTTCGAGCTGCGCATGCAGCGACACAACCAAAACGGTCAGGCGGTAGCCGAGTTCCTGGCCCGGCATCCGAAGGTGGAAAAGGTTTATTATCCCGGCCTGCCGAGCCATCCTTACTTTGAAGTGGCACAACGGACGATGCGCGGCTTCGGCGGCCTGGTCACGTTCCTGATCAAAGACGCCGACTGGCGCAGGACCGCGGCCGTGGTCGATGCCGTGCAATTGCCGCGCATCGGCCCCAGCCTGGGCGGCGTGGAATCGCTGATCGAGCAACCGCTGGTGATGAGCTACTACGAATGTTCGCCGGAAGATCGCCAGCGCTTCGGCATTCCCGACAACATGATCCGCCTGGCCTGCGGCATCGAAAACACCGAAGATCTGCTCGCCGACCTGGCCCAGGCACTCGAGCGGGTGTAGCAAGGCGTTGAGCAAAAGAATTCTGGTATGAACGAAAGGCACCAGGTGCCATGCCCAGGCTTCGTGGGCATGTGAATCAAGCTGGGCTCCAACGTACATGCCCACGCGGCGTGGGCATGGCACCCATATTCGAGCGGGCATGACACCGGGGCAGAGGTTGTAATTCGCCATGCACTTTCGCACGCGTGCCATCCATGTCGGCCAGCAGCGCGATTCGGCCACCGGCGCCGTCGTGCCGCCGCTGTATCTGGCTTCGACCTTTGTGCAAGCCGCCGCCGGCGAGTGGGGCGAGTTCGACTACTCTCGCAGCGGCAATCCCACCCGCAAGGGCTTCGAGCAGACGCTCGCCTCGCTCGAAGGCGGTTGCGGAGCGCTGGCCTTTGCCTCGGGCATGGCCGCCACGCACTGCGTCACCATGCTGCTGGGCCAGGGCGATCACATCGTGGCCGGCACCGATATTTACGGCGGAACGTATCGCCTGCTGCACAAAATTCTCGACCGCTCGGGCATCGAGGTCTCGCTGGTCGCGGCGACCGATCCGGCCGCGGTCGAGCGGGCCATGACCGACCGCACCAGGCTGTTGTGGCTCGAGACTCCGGGCAATCCGCTGCTGTCGATCACAGATATCGCCGCCTGCGCCGCCATCGCGCGGGAGCGCGGCGTGCTGGTGGGCGTGGACAACACGTTTGCCACGCCCGTGCTCACGCGGCCGCTGGAATTGGGGGCCGACATCG
>DATCFX010001168.1:0-1077 GCA_036509275.1 Pirellulales bacterium
TAGAAACCGGCTTCGGCGGTGATCCGACAGGACTCTTCGGCCCACTGCGCATACGGGTCATCGAGTGGCGCGATCGGCGGCGGCAACGGCACCAGACCGCGCGCGTCGAGCTCCTGCGCATATGCCTGCCAGTCCAGGCCACGGCTGTTCAGCATGCCCGAATCCCATACCCGATGCAGGTTGGTGCCCTTGCCGTCGAACTGCACCTGATAGGTGTTGCCGCCCTTGTCGTCGCGCGAGCCGGCATGCAGCGGCTGATGGATGTCGCCGACAAAATGCACCACGAATTTCAGCGCCTCGCCGCGCATGGCATCCGACTGGCTGCGGTCGCCCAGCACGGCCACGTAATGCTGCAAACCGGCAACCACGCAACGACCGTCCAGGCAATCCCGCGGCGGCGTGTAATTGCAGTCGCCGTAACGGAAATCGATGTAATGCAGGGCACGCGTCTGTTTCCACAAGTCCGCTTGCGCCGGATCGTCCTGGATCTGATCGGGCCAGCTGGCAATGTCGGCCAGCGAACGCGTGTGATCCGGTGCCAGCAAGCGCTCCACCTCGGCTTCGGCGGCCGGGCTCAGATGCCGTTGCGCGAGTTCGGCGACCACACTGTGTCCGAGCGGGCCCCACGCCTGGGCCGCTGGAACGAGCACGAGTGAAGACAGCAAGACAACAAGGATGCGGCGTGGTGCAGGCATGGCGTCGGTCCGGAAGAGGCTCGACTAGTCTGCCATAGCGTCGAGCGCATCCAAGCGGCACTTGGGCATTCATTGTAATATTTCAGGGCTGAAATACCGGTGCGCGGCCGCGGCTGCCCATCTTTCATCGCCATTGGCCCCGTCGCAATTGGAGAATCCCCTCATGATCATCAAGGTCGGCATCAACGGCTTCGGCCGCATTGGCCGCAACGTGCTGCGCGCTGCCGTGCAGAACTTCGGCAACGACATCGAGATCGTGGCGATCAACGACCTGCTCGAACCGGACTACCTTGCCTACATGCTCGGCTACGACTCGGTGCATGGGCGCTTCAAGGGCGACGTGAAGATCGAGAACGGCCACCTTGTGGTGAATGGCAAGACG
>DATCFX010001169.1:0-1954 GCA_036509275.1 Pirellulales bacterium
CCTTCAGCAATTCGCCTTTCGCTAGCGGCGGCATGTTGGATCTGGGGATGATTAACGTGATGGCGCCCGCCGCGGTGCCGGAGCCCGGTGTCATCGTCCTGGCCACGCTTGGAATGGCCGGGTTTGCCAGTTACCGGCGGCGTTATCTGCGTCGGCTCGAGCGCGGCGCCGGCAGTGCCACTTCCGCGGAACACGCGCAGCAACCAGCGTAGTTCCCTTCGATGTCCATGCTCGACGATAACTCGGTAGTCGCTCCAGTTGGAAGCTCGGCACCGCTGCCGGCCCAAGCTGCATCGCCGTTGCCGATTGCGCGCTGGGTGATCTATGGAATGGCCGGGATCATCGGCCTGCCGATCGCGGGACTGCTATTTGTGGTCTGCCTGATCGTCGCGGCGCCGATTGTGATTCTCGCTTGGGTGCTGCAGTTGGTGCTCAGCGATTCGCTGAACGCCCTGGTCGATTTCGCCGATCTACTGGCTTCGTTCCGCTGGCGGCTTGCACGCGCCGCCCGAAGCTGTCAGTCGCCTCGCACGCAAGACTTCATGCTGGGCTTGCCGGCCGTCGCGGTCCTAGCTGCGGCCATCTTGCCGTGCTGCCTTGCGCTGTGCCTGCCCGATCGCCTCGACCAGCGTTACCGCACGGCGACGCTCGATGCGCTTGAACGCGGCGACTCCAAGGCAGCATCCGTCTATCGGCAGCGGTTGTCGGCCACGCCGGAAGACCGTCTACTGCTGGCCCACACTGCCGCAGCCCTTGGGGATCAAGGCCATTGCCGCGATCTGATGGCATCACTCGCGGCGGCTAGCGGAGAACCGGCAGGCATCGCCAACACCTGGCTCGCCGAGCAACTGCTGAAAGACGCCGCCGCCAACACGCACTCGCAGGTCGCGGCTTGCCGCCACCTGGAGCGGGCCGCCCAGGAATTCCCTGGCGACGGACAACTGCATCGCCGATTGGGAGAACTGTATCTTCGCCTGGGCCACTTGAATGCGGCGACAAACCACCTGGCGCTTGCCGTCCGAATCGATCCGAGCCTGGCGCTTCTGGTTGCACGGCTTTACATGACGCAAGGTCACCGTGCCGAAGGGGAATGGCTTGCGCAGCAGTCGCTTAGTTACTGGTCGAGCCGAGTCCATGCCGACCCGCGCGACAGTCACGCCCGGCGCTCGCTGGCGGGCGCTGAGTTGCTGCTCGGGCATCACCAACGAGCGGTCGACTGCCTCGCGGAAGCACCGGAGCACGATGCACAGCTTTCAGCCGCCTTGGCCGAGGCATACGTCGCCTGGGCCGACGAACTTCGCTCGGAAAATGCCGAGCCCGGGCCCATTGCCAGGCTGCTTGCCGCGGCACTGGCGAGCGACCCTTATCGGCTCACTGTAATCAAGCGGATCGCTCGATGGCGACACCTGCATGGACCGGGTGCGGCCGAGATTGAGCGTTTGTTCAGCAATCTCGATCTCGACCATGCGCCGGCGGCGGTCTTCGTCGTACTTGCCGGAGTCTCGACAGACGAGGGAAACGATGCCGGCGCACGTCGGCAGCTTGAACGCGCTTTGGCGATCGACTCTCGCTGCGTCGCCGCCGCGAACAACCTGGCGCTGCTGCTAGTTCGCGACCACCCGCGGCATTGGCGACGCGCATTGGACCTCGTCAGCGCTGCCCTTAGCACGGCCGACACGGATCAAGCCGAGCTTTACGACACCCGGGCGACGATCCTCAGCAAGCTGGGCCAGCCGATACCCTCGCTTGTCGACTTGGGCCGGGCGCTAGAGTTGCGGCCCACGGATCGCAGCTTGTGGGCACGGTTCATGCCCGCTCTTAGCAGTTCGATTGCACGCATCTCTGCCGGTCGGCTGTAGAAGAACGTAGTTAAGTTGGCGAAATCGGCTCGTAATTCACCGACAAAGTAGGCCGAAGCCGCACTACTTTGTTGAAATTCGGTAGGCGTTCCACC
>DATCFX010001170.1:0-1901 GCA_036509275.1 Pirellulales bacterium
ATCGGCGACACGCTGGAGACCAAGCTGGCCGCCGTGCGGTGTTATCAAACTCAATTTCCACCGGCCAAGGCCCACGTGCTCGAGCGCGTGCGGGCTTTGGCGTTGCAGCAAGGCGCGGCGGCCGGCTACACGGCCGGCGAACTATTCGCCAGCCCTCGCACGCTGGGCACGCGCGACCTGATGCACTTCCTCTTCGGCCTGGCCCCCGGCGACGAGCCCCGCAAAGAAGACGTACGCTAGCGGTCAACGATTGCCGGCCGCCGCGCCCCACGCCATCAATACTTCAGCGCCAGCACCAGCAAGAAGATGATCCACGCGATCAGCGCCGCGCTGGCTAGGGCCAGGAAAGCCTTGTTGAAGCCGGAGGGCCGCGAGGGTGAGGTCGGCGGGGCGCCGCTCGGCGGCCGGTCGTTGGTATTCAAGCGTGGCGGGTATCCTGTGCCGCTGGAGCGCCCAGTGGCTGCTAGCGCGGTGGCTGGGGGCTGAATTGCGCCTGCAAGTCGGTCTGGAAGTCGAACACGTCGTCGAAATCTTCGCGCCGGTCGCGATCGGTCTTGCGCATCTTGCCGATGCCGATCAGATTGAACACGATCTCGCCGAAATCGCCGGTCGAGCGCACACCCCAACTCTCGAGCACGCAGCGGGCCATCTGGCCGTACTGCTCGATGGCGTACAGGCGAATGGCTTCGCACAGCTCTTGCGGCGTGAGGTGCCGTTCGGAGCCTTCCTCCTCCTCCGACTCGCTGGCGGGCGGGGTGCGCGGCGCTTCTGCCGCGCCCATGCCCAGCGATTCGTGCCCGAAGCGCAAGGCCTCGAACACGAAATCGTACGCTTCCAACTTATAGCGCCTGTCCTGGCGCAGCAGCTCGACAATATTTTGCGGGGCTTCACTCATGTGAAACTTGAATGCTGGATGAGGGGGCAGTGATTCGCGATGTTCGGCCGCCGGGCATCTCGTTGCAGGACATCTAGTTGTTCGCCAGCGGCACGCCGCCCCCGAGCACGCTGAGCACTTCGGCCGAGGGCACCAACACGCGCCGCCGGTCTTCCATTTCCACCAATAATTGGCCGGCCAGGATCTCCTGCGCCAGAACGCGGCCGCGGCCTTTGGCCGTGACGACCTGCGCGCCGATCGGCGGCAAATCCTTCTGCAGGCCTTCGTACGTATCGTACTCGTAGCGCAGGCAGCATTTCAGCCGCCCGCATCGCCCGGAGATCTTGGTGGGATCGAGCGTGGCCTTTTGCAGTTTGGCCATCTTCATCGACACCGGCGGCATTTCCGAGAGGTGCGTGTTGCAGCACACCGGCTTGCCGCAATCGCCATAGTCGGCCAGCAGCTTGGCTTCGTCGCGGACGCCGATCTGGCGCATTTCCACGCGCGTCTGGAATTCGGCCGCCAGCAGCTTGACCAGTTCGCGGAAATCGACGCGGTTTTCGGCCAGATAGTAAATCACGATCCGCTCGCCGCCAAACACGTGCTCGACGTCCACCAACTGCATGGCCAGGCCCGTTTGTCCCACGATCCGCTGGCAGGCTGCAAACTCCTCGCGCTGCCTGGCTTGCACGCGGGCCGCTTCGTTTTCGTCGTCGGGCGACATGCGGCGCACAATCTGGCCGCGGCGCGGATCGTTGAGCTGGCCGGCCACTTCGTCGGTCGCCTCGCACAAGATCTCGCCCGCCTCGAGCCCCCGATCGGTGCGGGCAATGACTTTCGTGCCCCGGCGCATGACATCCCCGCCGCTGGTCGAAAAGACCCCCAGCGACCGCATCACCCCGCAGCGCACGACGTACTTGGGCATGGGACGCAACCGTCAAAGCGAATGTGCCGGGACTATCTCGCCAACCGGCACCGATCGCCGGGCTCTGCCCGCCGCGTTACGGGCCGGGCAAAGATTGGCAGT
>DATCFX010001171.1:0-4358 GCA_036509275.1 Pirellulales bacterium
TTCATCGGCGGCAAGCTGGCCGGCGTACTGTACAACACGAAAGAAATGGTGCTGCTGCCGATCGCGCTGTGCGGGTACCTGTGGTGGCTGGGCGACTTGAGCGGCGAAAACCTGGCGTATTTGCTGGGCGGCTGGCTGGCCGTGCTGGCGTTTGCCGCGGTCTTGGGCTTGCACGCCGGCATGAGCCACGGCAATTCGCGGATGGCCATCGGCGTGTCGCTGGGAACGCTGTTTTTCCTGGTGATTGGCGTGGCCACTTGCATGCGAATTATGGTGGCCTTCAGCGGTTCGTTTTCGTTCCAACTGCAACCGTTTCTGGCGGCGATGGTCGGCGGCTTCGTCGGCTTGTACCTGGCACTGGGCGCCCGCAATCCTTCGCCGGCCATCACCGCGGCGGCGCTGGTCTGTCCGCTGGCCACGCTCTACGCGCTGACCAGCTTTCTGTTGGGCTACACGCTGGCCGTGTTTCTCGTCACCGCGGCGGCCTACGGCTTTGCCGCCGCGGCCATGCTCGTGCCGGCAATTTACGAATTCGACGTCGTCGAGCGCCGCCGCAGCCGCGACGAGAATTGACCGCGACCCATTTAGCCGCGGCCCTCGGGCCGCGCGTCCGCCTTTCGATTCAACCAGCTCAGCGCCGGCCCGGTGGTCATGGTCGTGGCCAGGGCCATCAGCACCATCATGGCAAACAGCGCGGGCGAGACGACTCCCAGCTCCAAACCCACGTTGAGCACGATCAGCTCCATCAGCCCGCGCGTATTCATCAGCATGCCGAGCGCCGCGGCGTCCGACCCCTTCATGCCCAGCAGGCGTGCGGCGATCCATGAGCCGCCGAACTTGCCGATCGTGGCCACGGCGATAATCAGTAGCACGATGCCCCACTGCGACGGGCCTGACACCAGCGCGATCTGTGTGCGCATGCCGGTCAGGGCGAAGAAGGCCGGCAGCAACAGCACGCTGACCAGGTCTTCCAGCTTGGGCCGCAGCTCGCAGGCCACCTGGCTATCGTGCGGAATGATCGCTCCCAGCAGAAAAGCCCCGAATATCGCGTGAATGCCGATGGCTTCGCTCGTCAAAGCCGAGGCGAGCATCGCGAGCAGGGCCAGCAACATCAGCGAGCGACTCTTGGCCCAAGGGGCCAAGGACGGCAGCAAACGCACCAGCAGCGGCCGCACGACCAGGCACATGCCGGCCACGAACACGACGCTCAGCACGACGACTTGCACTGCCCCGCCCACCTGCGACCGGGCCACGCCCACGACAAACGCCAGCAGGCACCAGGCCGTGACATCGTCGGTCGCCGCACAGGCCAGTGCCATGGTGCCCAACTCCGTGCGCGTCAGCCCCTGATCGCTCAGGATTCTGGCCAGTACCGGAAACGCCGTGATCGACATCGACACGCCCAGAAACAGGGCGAACACGGTGAACGACACGCCGGGCACAGATAAGCGTGGAAACAGCCACAAGGCCAGCCCCGCCCCCAGCAGAAACGGCGCGACGATGCTGGCGTGCGAAATGGCTACGGTGGCATGTCCGCGTTGCCGCAGGATGCTGCCGTTAAGCTCCAGCCCAATGACGAACATGTAGAGCACGACACCCAACTGCGCGACCACGGCCAGCGAGGGAGCCACGCTCGCCGGCAGGATGAACTCACCGGCGGCCGGCCAGAGCTGCCCCAAAAGCGAGGGCCCCAGCGCGATGCCGGCTAGCACCTCGCCAATCACGGGCGGTTGGTGCATGTGCCCCAGCAACCACGCGAACAGATGCCCCAACAACATCACGGCCGCCAGTGCCACCAGCACGTGCATCAGCACATTTTCCGACCCGCTGGCGGAAGTCGACGCCGCGGGCGCAATGGGCAAAGTCGCAACCGGACCACGCTCGCCGAAATGGCGGATGCCGAAAAAAATAATGACCGCCAGAATCAGCATTCCGGCATACAGGGCGCTGCGGCGGACATCAACGGCTGAAAGCATGAGCATCCAGGATGAACGCACGCCGGCCGGCAAAGTGCCGACTGCGATATCGATCAGGCAGGCTTGTTCGGCGAGCGGACGGCGGGCAGTGGGACTCGTTCGGTGCGATCGACCTGGACTACGATACCCTCGTGCAGCCGAGCTGTCACCACGCCAAAGCGCAAACCTGCCAACGCAGCCTGGATATGAGCCAGCCCCTCGTCCAGCACGTCACCGCTACAGCCCGGCGGAGGGATGAAAGCACTGTCATGGGGTCACTCATGAAAAACGTCCTGGATTATGAGGGCGCCGGAAAAAGTCACCGCGGAGGGCGCAGAGGAACGCGGAGGAAGAAGCATGAAAATCCAACGGCAATTTCGTCCTCTGCGAACCGCCGCGCCCGCTGCGGTTCATCATTCAGTAGCTTCAGGCTTGCGGGCATTCCATGCAGGAACACTAATCGGCACTAATCGACACTGATGGGGATTAGCGGAGATTAGTGAGAATTAGTGTTCCACTCCCGTTCCCTCGATTCAGATCGAATACTCGGGCGCGAAGACGCGGACGCGTCGTGGCGAGACATAGACGGTCTGCCCCGGTTCGAGCCCCAGCTCTTGGAACCGCTCGGAGGTAATGTCGACGTTGATGCCCAGACCCAGCGCTGGCGACACGGCCAGGACCTTCACGACGGGGCCGGCGGCGTTGATCCGCTCGACTTTCGCCTGCACGCTCGAGGGGCCAATCGCCGCGTGATCGATGTCCAACTCGTGCGGCCGGACAAAGACCTGGGCCATGCAGGATTGGTCGTGCGGATAATCGGGGCAGTCGACTTCCATGCCACCCAGCATGGCCCGGCCGTTTTGCACCCGGGCATGAAAAACATTCACGTTGCCCAAAAAGTCCATGACAAACGCATTGGCCGGCTGCTGGAACACGTGCTCGGGCGTGCCCGACTGCTCGATGCGGCCGCGATTCATCACGACCACTTCGTCGGCGACTTCGAAGGCTTCTTCCTGGTCATGCGTGACAAACACGCTGGTCATGTGGATTTCGTCGTGCAATCGCCGCAGCCAGCGGCGCAGCTCGCAGCGGACCTTGGCGTCGAGGGCGCCGAATGGCTCGTCCAGCAGCAGCACGCGCGGCTGAATGGCCAGCGCCCGGGCCAGGGCCACGCGCTGCCGCTGGCCACCGGAGAGCTGCGAAGGATAGCGATTCCCTAGGGCTTCAAGCCGAATGAGCGCCAGCAACTCGCGTACGCGGTCGGTGATTTCGGCCTTGCCGCGCCGCCGCACGCGCAGCCCGAAGGCGATGTTTTCGAATACGGTCATGTGCCTGAACAAGGCGTAATGCTGGAAGACGAAGCCCACGTTGCGGTCCTTGGCCGGCTGGCGCGTGACGTCTTCGTCCTGATAGCGGACCGTGCCCTGGTCCGGCAATTCGAGGCCGGCGATCACGCGCAGCAGCGTGGTCTTGCCCGAGCCCGAGGGGCCGAGCAGGGCCAACAAGGCTCCGTCGGGCACGTTCAGGCTGACATCGTCCACCGCCAGGAACGAGCCGAAACGCTTGGTCACGCCTGCAAGTTGAATACTCATGCTTCGACTCCCAGATTTTGCGTGCGGCTGGCGTCTTGCAGCTCGCGATGCGTTTTGCGTTCCAGATAAACTTTGATCACGAGCGTGACCAGGGCCAGTGAGGTCAAGAGCGAGGCCACGGCGAACGAGCCGGGATTGTTGTATTCCTGGAACAGTTTCTCCACGCGCAGCGGCATGGTGTCGGTGCGGCCGGCGATGTGTCCCGATACGACGTACACGGCGCCGAATTCGCCCATCGCCCGGGCGTTGCAGAGAATGACTCCGTACAGCAGGCCCCACTTGATATTCGGCAACGTGACATGCCAGAAGATCTGCCAGCCGCTCGCGCCCAGGCTGACTGCGGCGACTTCTTCCTCGCTGCCGATGGCCTCCATCAGGGGAATCAATTCGCGCGCGACAAACGGCAGCGTCACTAGCGTCGTGGCCAGGATCAGCCCCGGCGTGGCGAACACGACTTTGAGATGCTGCTCGCGCAGCCAGGGGCCCAAGTAGCCTTGCAGTCCGAAAATCAGCACCAGCATCAACCCGGCCACGACCGGCGAAATGGAAAACGGCAGGTCGATGAGCGTCACCAGCGCGGTCCGGCCGGGAAACTTGAATCGGGCAATAGCCCACGCAGCCGCAACGCCAAACACCATGTTCGCGCACACGGCCACGGGAGCGACGGTGAGCGTGAGCAGGATGGCACTGCGTGTGTCGGGGTCGCCCAGCAGGTTGTGCCAATATGCGGTGAGCCCGCGCGAGAGGGCCTGATAAAACACGTTGACCACCGGAATCACGATCAGCACACCGACAATCGCCAGCATACCGG
>DATCFX010001172.1:0-5642 GCA_036509275.1 Pirellulales bacterium
CGGCGCCCAGAATGATCTGATTGGCGGCGCCCACGGCGCCCGACAGCGGCGAGTTGCCGCCGATGAACGAGACGCTGGCGCCGGCATTGACCGTCAGATTCGAGAGCAGCAGGCTGTTGCTGGAACTGGCGCCGACGCCGAGTTGGCTGGCGATAGTGGAAGAATCGCCGGCCGTGAGGGTGATGTTGCCCAGCGTCTGGTTCGAGGCCCCGCCGTCGTTGCCGATGAACAGCAATTCGCCGCCCGAGAGGGTAATGGCCGCCGAGCCGTTGAGGCGGCCCGGGTTGCTCGGCGTGGTGCTGAAGTTTTCTAGGCTGTCGTCCAGCACGAGCTCGCCGTTTTCGCCGACCGTGATGGCGATTGAATTCAGCAGCGTGCCGTTGCCGCTGAGGTCGATGGTGCCGCCGTCGTTGTTGATCGTGGTGCTGCCGCTGTAGGTGTTGGTGCCGGTCAGCGCCAGCGTCCCCTCGCCCGACTTAGCCAGGGTCAGGCCCGCGCCGGCGGTGCCAAACACGCTTTCGGTGATGCCGCCGGCGAAGGTCACGGTTTCCGTCGGGTCGACAATGTCCAGCGTGCGAGACGCGGTCAGCGTGGCCAGCGCGGTGAAGGTGATCGGCGTCGTGCCGTAGAATGTGGCAGTGTTGTCCAGCGAGATGGGATTGCTGATCGTGATCGGCGTCGGGCTGGCCGGGTTCGCGCTATAAGTGGTGAGCGTGCCGCCGGCGAGCGACACCGTGCCGCCGTTGCCAAAGGCCGTGTTGCTGCCGATTGCCGTGTAGCCGGCCAAGAGGATGGTCGAGCCCTGGTACGTGTTGTTGCCCGTCAGCAGCAGGGTGCCGGCGCCCTCCTTGGTGATCGACTCGTCCGCGGCGCCGGTGATCTTGGCCGAGATCCACAGGTCGGCCCCCTCCACGGTGCCCGTGGCCGGATTGACGGCCGTGGTCATCGTCTGGATCGCGCCGCTGTTGACGACGAAATAATGCGAGGGCTCCTGGAGCCCGAGCGCGCCGCCGGAAAAGTAGTCGCCCGGATTGCCCAGGTCGATGTTGCCGCTGATCGTGGCTGCCGGCGACGTGACCGGATTCGTGCCTTCGTTGTCATTGACCGTAATCGTGTACGCCGTGGTGTACGCGGTGTTCGGCACGCCCAAGATGGTCAGCACGCCGGTGCCGGTGGAAACGTTGGCGCTGTAGGTCTGCCCCATCTCCATGACCAACGCGCCGATCACGTCGTTGTAATTGTTAAGGTTCAGGTCGCCGGACGAGTTGATGGTCAGGATCAATCCCGTGGTGCCGAAATAATCGGCATACGGAATCTGGTTGGGCGCGTCGAGCTTCACGACCGAGGCATTGTTGCCTTGGATGTTGTCGCCGATAATCAGGGCGCCGTGGAAGGGGAGCGCGCCGCCGGTCTTGTCCAGTTCCAGCGTGCCCTGGAGCACCGTGGTCGTGCCGGTGACCAGGTTGTCGGTGGTGCCGCTGAGGATCAGGTCGCCGGTACCGACCTTGGCCATGCCGTAGTTCTCGGCCTCCGGCGTATTGGACGTGATGGACGAAGCAACATTGAGCGTGCTGCTTCCGCCGACGCCGATGTAAGTCGTCCCGGCTTCCAACTGGATGCCGCCGGTCAAAGTATTGCTGCCCGACACGTTGAGCAGCCCGCCCAAGCCGGTGTAATTCGCGTTGTTGAGTTGGCTTTCGTCTGCCTGGCTGCTGGCGGCGGTATCCGAGCCGTCGTCCGTGCCGGTGCCGATGCCTTGGCCGTTGATCGCCAGAGGCTCGTTGATTGTGAAGTTCGCGCCCGAGTTCAAGGCCCCGATATCCAGCGCACCGCCGGGCGACACGTACGTGCCGGCGGCATTCGAACCCAGCGCCGAATTGTTTTCGACGTCGACCACGCCGGCATCGACCGTTGTCTGGCCGTCGTAAGTGTTGGCCGCCATGAGGTAGGCCGTGCCCGAGCCGTACTTCACCAGGCTGCCTTCGTCGCTGATGACGCCACCCAAATTAAAGTTGCCGGCACCGTCGAAGGTCAGCACCAGCAAATCGCCGGTGTCGATCGTGCCGCTGGTGCCGAAGGCCAGCGCCGTGCCGGAATTGCCCGACACCCAGGTCTGGCTGGCACCCAGGGTCACCGGCAAGTTCAGCGTGTTGGTGCCGGTGGCGTTGCCGGTCGCGATGCCTTCCAGCACCGTGATCCCATTGCCGCTGAGCGTGTAGCCGCCCCCCTCGAAGCTGATCGAATGGAACCGGGTGCCGGCGGCCAGATCATCGTTGACGATTTCATGGGCCGCCGTCGGAAACACCAGGCTATCGTCGGCCAGGGGAACGACGTTGCCGACCCAATTGGCGGCCGTCGACATGTTGGCGTTGCTGCCCGCGCCGTCCCAGACGCGCACCGCCAGCAGCCGCCGGTCCTCAAGCTGTTCCATGCCGAGTTTGAGCATGAACCGCTGCCGGCGATGTGCCTTGTCGAGCTGCCGGCTGTTGCGGAACAGGTCGCGAAGTCTTCGAGCGAAGCTTTTTTTGGCCATGACTCTATGCTTGGGGGCTGGACGAGAATTGGAACGCCGGCAGCGCGCCCTCGGCTAGGGCGCGACCGGCTGGGGTGCTGCAATACGGAGAAACCAAGAGCGCGACGACAAGATCACGGATCGGACGGCAGGAAATGCAAACCAACATAATCAGCGGCGGCCGCATCGGAACACGTTACAGACAAGGACGTTGGCACTCCGTCGAGCTGCCCAAAAATCGCCCCGCCAAACGTCCTTCCGCCACCGGCAACCGCGCATAATTCGGGCTTGTGGCAGCCATCACGGCATTAATGTCACGCTAGACGCCAAGTGCAACCTTCGCAACAAAAAAACGCCTAACCGGCGCGTTTTGCCTAGACAGGCTTGAGAGGCCTTCCCTGGACGCGAAACACCGGCCGCCGATCGCGAACTTTAACCGTTGTTTCTGCCGGCTACAGCAGCTGCTGGCTGGGCCCCTAAAATCGTCTAAGTGTACGCAGTCCGTCAAGGCGCGTTGGGGCGATTTCCCCGGCACGGCGCGGTCTGGGCGTCTCGAAAGTAGGTAGGCAATTGCAGCGCCCGACGCGGCGGCTTGCCGCCGCTTGTTTCCGTAGCCCAGCCCTTCGAGGGCTGGGTTTGCCAGCGGCGACCCTCTTGGCCCGTGCTTCCGATACGGCCGCCGGCCGCATCGGAGCGAAGAAGATATCTGCACGACCCGGTGATCCGCAGCCCTGAAGGGCTGGGCTACGGAAAGCGCTGCTTCGCGCCGCCCACAAAGCAGACACTCACATGTTTGACGCGACCAAAGGTCACTCAGTCCACGCGCGGCGCCCGGAAGTGCGCGGCTTTCGTGCCCCGGCCATGCAAGCGCTGGCCGCACGAAAGTGCGCTGTTTGCCGGTTGTAGGAACTGGGAATCCAGTGCGGCGGTAATTCTGTCGCCATTCCCGCAACGGATTCATTGACAAGCGCCGCAGGCAATCTACGATGGGTTTGTTTGACCCCTTCTCAGGCGGCACGCCGGGTCGCTTCGTGCTGTTCGATTCGATCGTAAGCCATGCGGCGATCGAGCCGAAGTCCGTTCATTTTGCTCATTCGCTATTTTTTTTACAAACCTAAGGAGATTCGACACATGCAAATCTTGGAATTCGCCCACCAAGATGCCGGTCAGCCGGCCGTGGGCCGCGGTAGGGCCAAGGCCCGCCGCCTCTGGCCCGCCCTGGCGTTGGGCCTGACCCTGATCCTACCGTCCACGCAGGCCTGGGCCCAACAGCGCACGGCATCCGATGCCGATATCAAGCGCGCGCTCGGCCTGCCGGCGGACTATAAAAACAAGAAGGCCTTTGAGGATCTCAAGGCCGGCTTCAACAGCTTCATCAACGGCCAGTTCCCCAGGGCCGTGGAAAAATTTGACGCCGCCAACAAAATCGACGGCACGCTGCCCCCGGGACGGATCGCCGTCGCCAACCTCTATATCGCTGCCAATCGTCTCGATCTGGCCAAGCGGGAACTCGAGTTGGCCTCGAGCGACGAACCCGACAGCCCGGACATTTACCTCGAATTCGGCAACTTGGCCCTCCGCGACGGCCGCTTGACCGATGCCTTTTTGGAATACCACGCCGCGGAAGAAGCTCAGAAGAACAAGAACGTCGACCCCGCCTCCGAAATCGCGAAGTCCTTCAACCGCAAGTTGTACTTCGGTTTCACCACCATCGCCGAGCAACGGCAAAAGTGGGAAAAGGCCAAGACCTTCGCCGAAATGTGGCTGGCCAACACCGAGGCGGAAAAGGGCAAGGAGCTGACCACCGAATCGCAGAAAACCCAGCAGGCCGCGGCGCTGCAACACGTGGCCCAGGCCGAGTATTTCCTCGGCAAGCCCGAAGAAGCCGAAAAGGCCCTGGATAAGGCCAGCAAGCTCAACGACGAGCTCTTGAACCCCAAGACCCAGATGGGCTTGTTCGCCACGCAAGAGGCCAACATCAAGGCCGGCGGTGATCGCACCAACGAAGATTACCTGAACCTCATGAAGCAGGCCCAAAAGTACATGGAAGAGGCCATCGCCTCGGCCACCGGCGACGAAGCCAAAGCCCGGGCCGAAGGCGCCTATGCCCAGTGGTTGGTCCAGGACAACAAGATCGACGAAGCCGAGCAGCATGCCAACGAGGCCTTAAAGCTCGACCCGAAGTCCGACGCTTACAAGCGCGTCGTGGCGATCCTCGACCTGCACCGCCACCATTTCAAGGAAGCCGAGAAATACTTCCGCGAAATGTATCAAAAATCGCCCAGCGACATGTTCGCCAGCAACAACCTCGCCTTGGCCCTGGTCGGACTTGCCAGCAGCATGGGCGAAGCCAGCACCGAGCGGACCGACGCCCTGCGCATGGCCGAGGAGTTGGCTACCGTCAACGCCAAGGCCAACCAAAAGTCGGCCGAAGCGCTGTCCACCTTGGGTTGGGTCTACCTGAACCAAAACCGCGTCAACGAGGCCAGCCAGGCACTGGGCCAGGTGTATCAAGCCGCCCAACAGCAGGGTGGCGGCATGGGTCCGGACACCGCCTTTTACCTGGCCAAAGCCCTGGCCCGCAACGGCCAGTTGAACGAAGCGGCCGGCTTGCTGCAAAAGGCGGTCAACGTCTCCACCCCGTTCATGTATCGGGAAGAGGCTGAAAGCTGGCTGAAGCAGCTTGTCGGTCAGGGTGTCACGCCCGTCACGACCGAAACGACGCCCAGCACGAAGACTTCGTCCAAGTCTTCCGATGGCGGCGCCAAGCCCGGCGCCAAGGCTCCGAGCACCCCGCCGGCTCGCGCCAAGTAAAACCTGTCGATCGATTCTTGATTCGCTCGCGGCCGTTGGCGTCTGTTCCAGACGCCAACGGCCTTTTTTACGTACTTCGCCCCGATCGACCGGAAATAGAATTCCTCCACCACCCCTCGCGCTTGGCGGTAGAGTAAAAAGGGGCGGGGCAAATCGAAGTCTTTTTTCGGTCGAGCCATTGCCTGCCCAGGAGCCCTCGGATGCCTGAAGTCCCTCGCCGACAGTTTATTCAAGCCTCGGCAGCCCTGGTCGCTGCCGCCGCAGCCAGTCACGGCCCCGAGGCCGGCGCCGCGCCGCCAGACTCGATTCGGCCCCA
>DATCFX010001173.1:0-1004 GCA_036509275.1 Pirellulales bacterium
CTTGCGGGAGAGGGCCGGGTGAGGGGCCGGGAAAAACCGAAGTTATTCTTCGGTCGATCCTTATTGTCCGCCATTACCGAAATCGTCGTCCAGCGACATGTCGAGCGATTGGACGAGAAAGGCAAAGCCGTCGCCGACTTCCTCAATCATCTTGCTCGTGGGCTTGCCGGCCCCGTGGCCGGCGCTGACTTCGATGCGGATCAGAATCGGGTTGGGACCTGCCTGCGCCGCCTGCAAAGCCGCGGCGAACTTGAAGCTGTGCGCCGGCACCACGCGGTCGTCGTGATCGCCGGTCTCGATCAGCGTGGCCGGATAGTTGGTCTTCGGCCGGATGTTTTGTAGCGGCGAATACTTGATCAGCGTGCGAAAATCCTGTTTGTTTTCCGACGAGCCGTATTCCGAGGCCCAGGCCCAGCCGATCGTGAACTTCTGAAAGCGCAACATATCGAGCACGCCCACGGCCGGCAGAGCCGCTCCAAATAACTCCGGCCGCTGGGTCATCACCGCGCCTACCAGCAGCCCGCCATTGCTGCCGCCGCTGATCGCCAGCTTGGGCGTCGACGTATAGCGCTCGCGAATCAAATACTCGGCCGCGGCAATGAAGTCGTCGAACACGTTCTGCTTGTGCTGTTTCATGCCCGCCTCGTGCCACTCGCGGCCGTACTCGCCGCCGCCGCGGAGGTTCGGGATGGCCAGCACGCCGCCCATTTCGAGCCACACGATCCGGCTGGGCGAAAACGCCGGCGTGATCGAGATATTGAAGCCGCCGTAACCATACAGGTTCGTCGGGTTCTGACCGTTCAGTTCCAGCCCCTTGCGGGCCGTGATGAACATCGGCACCCGCGTGCCGTCGCGGCTGGTGTAGAACACTTGCCGCGTTTCGTAGCGGTCGGGCTTGAATCGGACCTTGGGTTTGCGAAACACCACGTCGCGCTGTTCATCGATGTCGAAGCGGAAGATCGTCGTGGGCGAGGTAAAGCTCGTGAAGCTGTAAAACGTTTCCT
>DATCFX010001174.1:0-2306 GCA_036509275.1 Pirellulales bacterium
CGAAGTAATGCTGGCCGTGTGCCCTTCGAGGCTCAGCAGCTTGCCGCCGGTTTTCACGTCCCACACGGTTGCCGTCTTGTCTTCACTGCCGGTGACCAGCCGCTGCGAATCGCGCGAAAAGGCCACGCTCGTCACCGACCACTGATGACCGCTCAGCACGCGCCGCGTTTGGCCGTCGCGAGCGTCCCAGATGCGGGTCGTCTGATCGTCCGAACCGCTGGCCACCAGTTTGCCGTCGGGAGAAAACACGGCGGCCTGCACCCGGGCTTTGTGCCCGGCAAAGGTCGCCAGCAGCTTGCCGGTTTCGGAGTTCCAGAGTTTGACGAGCGCATCGTCGCCGGAGGTCAACAGTTGGCGTCCGTCGGGAGAAAAGACCACGCTGTTGACGTAGCCTTCGTGCGCTCTGCGAATTTTGAGCACGGCCCTGCCGGTTTCGACGTCCCACACCCGGGCGCTGCCGTCCCAACTGGCCGTGACGATCCGTTTGCCGTCGGGCGCGAAGCTGGCCGAGGCCACCGCGCCGTTGGGCGTAAAGGTCATCAGTTCGCCGCCCGTGGCCACGTTCCACAAGCGGGCGCCCGAGCCGGCCACGGTCATCAGCGATTCGCCGGCTGGTGAAAACACCAGCGACCAGACCGCGCCGACTTCGTTGGGTAGCAGCGGCTCGCCGGCTGCGCCCGGCCCCGCGCGGCGCAGCTCGCGGCCCGTGGTCAGATCCCAAACCCGCACGCTTCGCCCTTTGATGCTGGCCGCGGCGCCCAATCGGCCGTCGCGCGACATGGCAACCGAGCTGGTGGCATTGTCGCCCGAAGTCAGCGCGCTGAGCAGCCGGCCGCTGGACAAGTCCCAGAGCCTGCAGGCGCCGTCCTCGCAACTCGTCAGCGCCAGCCGCCCGTCGGCGGAACAGGCCAGCGAAGTCACCGAGTTGGGATGCTTCAAAGCCAGCTCCGGCAGCTCTTTGCCGGATGCGACATCCCACTGGGCGACCGTGTTGTCGGCGCTGGCCGAGAGCACACGCCGCCCGTCGGGGCTGAAACAAGCCGCGACGATCGGGCCGGTATGCCCTACCAGCGGCCGCAACGCGGTGCCGTCGGCTTTCCACAGCATCCCGCGGCCGATCGAGTCACCGGTAAACAGCAGCGACGCGTCGGGCGAGATGGCCACGGCCGTGACTTCGCCGCGGTGCGGCTTGAGCACGCAGGCGCGCTCGCCGCTGACGGCATTCCAGAGCGTGGCCGACTTCTCGTCGCCGCCGGTCAACAGCCAGCGATCGTCGGCCGACAGCGCCAGCGCGCCGTTGCGGCCGGTGCGCTCGAACCGCCGCAACTCAGTCCCGGCCGTCACGTCCCAGACGTTCACCATGTTGTCGCCGCCGGCCGTGTAGACCCGATTGCCGTCGGAGGAGAAAACGGCGGTCGAGGCCAGGTAGTCGTGGCCTTCCTGGAACTTGTGCAGCTCGCGGCTCAGGCTCAAGTCCCAAAGCCGGGCCGTGCGGTCGCGGCTGGCGGTCAGGATTTCGCGGCCGTCGGGCGAGAAGCTGGCCGCGAGCACCGCATCGGCGTGCCCTTCGAAGACCCGGGCTCGGGACACGCGGACTTCCTCGTAGCCCTCGACGCTCCAGGTTTTGGCTTTGTTGTCGTGACTGCCCGAGAGCACCAGGTCGCCGGCCGGGCTAAACGCGCACGCGCGCACCCAGCCGCCGTGGCCGCGCAAGGTTTTGAGCGGTACTCCTTCGCGCGCGTTCCAGAGCCGCAGGGTGTTGTCGTGGCTGCCGCTGAGCAGGAGCTTGCCGTCGGCCGAGAATTGCACGCAGCGCACCGCGGCCGTGTGGCCGTTGAGCGTGCGATATTTCGGCTGTTCGACCTGCTCACCGGCCAGCAACTTCGAATAATCGACCGCCGGCACCTGCTCCGGATCGAATACGCAAATCCGCTTGTCATAACCGCCGGTCGCCACCAGGCGGCCGTCGGGCGAAAAGGCGGCCGTGTAGACGGGACCCGAATGACCGGCAAAGCGGTGCTTTGTCTCGCCGGCGGCCACGTCCCAGACGATGGCCGTGCCATCCTGGCTGGCCGTGACCATCCGCCGCTCGTCCGGAGAAAACTCGGCGGACCAGACCCACCAGGTATGGCCGGCGAACACGCGAATCGGCTCGCCGCTGCGGACGTCCCACAGCCGTGCGGTCTTGTCGTACGACGAGGTGAGCAGTCGCCGGCCATCGCGCGAAAACGCCACGCTCAGCACCGAATCGGTATGACCGGTCAGCGTGCGCAGCAGTTTGCCACTCGCGCTGTCCCACAATTGAA
>DATCFX010001175.1:0-2910 GCA_036509275.1 Pirellulales bacterium
GCCAAGGCCAACAAGCATGTCTTCCGCATGGCTCGACTCCTCTTGAATTTGTACCTTAATGGATGACGCCCCCGCATCAGGGGGCAACCGAGATTGCACCTCGCATGCCAAACCGGCGCGGCGTGTTAAGATTCGCAGGCAATCTCGGTACGAAGAACTCCGCTTCACGGCAGCGAGGCAACATGAGCAGCGAACCGCAAATCACCTGGCACGAGCACAGTGTCGGCCGCGCAACGCGCGAAGCGCTCAACGGCCACCGCGGCTGCGTGGTCTGGTTCACCGGCTTGAGCGGCTCGGGCAAAAGCACCGTGGCCAACGCAGTCGATCAGCAACTCCATGCGCGGGGCATTCATAGCTACTTGCTCGATGGCGACAATGTGCGCCACGACTTGAATGCCGGCCCCGGCTCGCTGCGCCAGCGCTATGGCGACGAATTGGCCCAGCGCTTCGGCCTCGGCTTTTCGGCGCTGGAGCGCACGGAAAATATCCGCCGCATCGGAGCCGTTGCCCGCCTGTTCGCCGATGCCGGACTGGTCACGCTCACGGCCTTTGTGAGCCCCTATCGCCGCGATCGCGATGCGGTGAGGGCGAACCTGGCCGCCGGCGATTTCGTCGAAGTCTTCGTCGATGCGCCGCTGGAGATGTGTGAAAGCCGCGATCCCAAGGGTTTGTACAAAAAAGCCCGGGCCGGTGAATTGAAGTCCTTTACGGGCATCGACGATCCCTACGAGCCCCCCACGCGGCCGGAAATCCGGTTGGATTCGGCTCAGCGACCGGCTGCGGAGTTGGCTGTCGAAGTGCTCGAACTGCTAGCACGATTGGGCAAGATTACGAGCATTTAAGCCGACCGCTTTCGTCCACGGGATTGACATTTCGCGCCGCAGGGCAGTAGAGTTGACTTGCCGCCTGGGGGCGATGCAAGGCAGCGTGGTGCAAGCAGTTGGAAGTCGATACCAGGGCAAAAACCACGGCCTCGGCATCACAATGGAGTTGGAGGCTGGCAATCAGTAACCGTTTCACGGCCGGCGCGCTGGATGTCGCCAGAGCCGACCGGACGGGTGACGCAAGGAGTGCAAGTGCGAATGGACAACGCAACTCACCTCGACCCGGTTGAGCTTTCTGCTCAGCCCGTCTCACGCGTGACCGCCAGCGCGCGGTCCGCGGCGACCAGGCTTTTGGCCGAGACGGTCAAGCGCGAGGTTCACGAGCGGACGAGCGGAAAAATCCACGGGCTGCGCGTGGAAGTCCGTGAATCGACGGTCCGCCTGCAAGGCCGGTGCTCGACATTCTATTGCAAGCAACTGGCCCAGCACGCCGCGATGGCCCTGATCGGCGAGGGCACGCTGATCAACGAAATCGAGGTCAGCTAAAGCAGCCTGGCCAGAAAAAGCCCACGGACCGCGATCCCGCGGGGTCTGGCTGCTTGCCATCGCTCTTTACCGCGACATGGGGCTGCGACTATGATCCCGGCCCCGCGCCGGCGTGCGACAGGCGATTTTCTTCGCATTGCTAGCGGCGCGCTGCTTCCAGGGACCCGGCCGCCGCTGTTCAACGCCCCCGGGGTGGACGTGCTGCTGTGAAGATCGCCGTCAACATCGAGGCCGTCGGCAGCCGCTTCGGCGGAGCGGAGAACTACGCGGCCAGCCTCGTGCGCTGGCTCACATCAGCCGGCCACCAGGTCCACGTCGTCAGCCGGCAAGTCGACGCCGCCGAACTTCCCACCGGCACGCGCGTCCACCGGGTGTGCTTGAGCACGTGGCCGGCTTTGGGCTGGCTCCGCAGCTACCGCTTTGCCCGCGAATCGGAACTCTTGCTGCGCCGCGAACCGTTCGATCTGATTATCGGCCTGGCCAAAGTCTGGCACCAGCACGTGGCGATCGCCGTGAGCGGTTCGCATCCGGCCAGCCTGGCTTACAACAGCCAGCGAATTCGCGGGCCGCTGCGGCGGATGCTGTGGTGGGCCGCCAAGCTCGCCAGCCCCAAGCAGTGGGTCTTCAAGTGGATCGAGCATCGCCAGTTCGGCCCCGGGCGCCAGCCGCGCGTGATCGTGCCGGCGCAGATGGTAGCCGAACACTTTCAGCATTATCACGGCGTGCCGCCCGAGCGGATCAGCGTCGTGCCGTGGGGTTTGGACACTTCGCGCGAGCTGACCGACCGGGCCACTGCCCGAGCTGCATTCCGCGGCGAGCACGCCTTGAGCGAGCAGGACGTGGCCATCCTGTTTGTTGCCCGGAACTACCAGCTCAAAGGCCTCGGTCCGTTACTCGAAGCCTTCGCCCCGCTCGCCCGGCGGTATCCGCACGTGCGGCTGTTGGCCTGTGGCGGCAAGCATGAAGCGGCCCATCGGCGGCAAGCGCGGCGATTGGGCCTGGCCGGGCAGGTCCGGTTCTTGGGGTTTGTCGACGATATTCGCAGTTGCTTTGCCGGCTCCGACGTGTTTGCTTTCCCCACGTTTTACGATCCGTGCAGCCTGGTGGTGCTCGAAGCCATGCGGGCCGGCTTGCCGGTCGTGACTACGCGAGCTAACGGCGCCGCCGAGTTGATCACCGAGGGGAGCGAGGGCTTTGTCATCGACTCGCCTTGGGACATCGACAATCTGCGCTTGCGGCTCGAACAACTGGCGACCGACGCGGCCTTGCGCGAGCGCATGGGCTCGCGGGCGCGCGCGGCCGCCGAGCGTTTTTCGCTGGTCGATCGTGCCGGCCAACTGCTGGCCGCGCTCGAGCGGGCGGCCGCAGATAATGCGGCCCAGCCGGCTGCGAGGGTCGCCGCATGAGTTGGCAGGGCAAACAAGTGTTGGTCACCGGCGCGGGTGGGTTCATCGGCAGCCACCTGGCCGAAGCCCTGGTCAGGGCCGGGGCTCGTACGCGAGCGATGGTGCATTACAACTCGCGCGGCGACGCCGGGCAT
>DATCFX010001176.1:0-2059 GCA_036509275.1 Pirellulales bacterium
AAGCGCGGCGGAATGCCGGCAAGCCGGTAGACGACGCCATACGTTATGTGGCCGGCCTCCAGCGAATTCGCTACGTGTTCGTCTATCCCGAGCAGAACGATATTGTCATCGCCGGCTACGCCGAGAGCTGGAAAGTCGACGCGCATGGCAACACGGTGGGCGCCACCACCGGCCGGCCGGTCATGCTCGTAGACGATCTGGCCGTGGCGCTGCGGACCGTGCGCTCCGGTGCCGGCGAGATCAGTTGTTCGATCGACCCCACGCCCGAAGGCGTGGCCCGGCTGCACGATTATGCCGCCAAGATGCAAGCCATCAACAATCCGCAACTCGAGGCGCACACCATCGAACAATTGCTGGGGCCGCAAACCATCACGATCACCGGCGTGGCGCCGACCACGCATTTCGCCCGGGTCCTGGTGGCGGCCGATTACCGCATGAAGCGGCTGGGCATGAAGCTGGATCCGGCGCCGATTCCCGGACTGCCCAGCTACGTGGACATGATCCGTCCCAGCAGCCGCGGCATGCAAACCATGACGCCGCGCTGGTGGATGGTGCCCAGCTACGATCCGCTGTTGACCGACGCCGGCGGCCTGGCCTGGGAGATCCGTCGGGCGAGCGTCAAAGCGCTGACCGAGGAAACCTATCTCGGCGATCCGGCCTCCAAGGCCCATGCCACCAAAATCAACCCCGTGGCACAAGCCTGGGCCAATAATTTTACGGCCCACTTCGACGACCTGTCGTTGAAGGATACGATCTTCGGCCAGTTACGCAATTGCATGGACCTGGCCGTGCTGGGGGCGCTAGTGGTCAAGCAGGATCTCTGCGGCAAAGCTGGCTACCAAATGCCGCTGTGGCTGGACGACGTGAACCTGCCGACGGCCGACATGCCCACCCCGCGCACGACGGACACGCAGGTCAGTTTCGCCAAACGGGGCAGCCATTGGATCGTGACCGCCTCCGGCGGCGTGCAACTGGGTTTGGAGCAGCTCGTCGCTCACGCCCAGCCGAGCGATAAGCTCGACCCGGTGCGCGAGCGAGCCAAGCCGGCCGCCGAACCGCAACGTTGGTGGTGGGACTAGCAGGAAATGCGGAACGCTGAATGCGGAATGATGAATAGGGGAATGCGCCAGCGACATGCTTCGGCCATTCATCATTCCGCATTCATCCTTCATCATTTGTTTCGGCATTGCTCCTGGTTCTAGCTATACTGATTGAGACTTGTTGTTCACGGTTAACGCAGGAGGAACAGCGTCATGTCACGCCGGTTATCGCGATTCGCGATGGTTGGGCCTTATCTGCTCACGGCCCTGGTCGTGCTCAATACGCTGCTGAGCGACACGCCGCTGGTGCCGCAGCGCGAGTCGGGCGGTTGCGGCTTCCTCGGCGGTGGCCGCGGTGTCGGCGGTGTGTCGATCGGCACCGATGGCATTCTCAAGAATTCCGTGGCCGGCGATGCCGCCGAACTGCGCGCCCTGCGAGCCCGGGCTCAGCAGGAAGTCGTGGGCGACCTGGCCAAGCCGTCGCCGCTGCGCAAGATCTCGCTGCGCCGCCTGGCGGCTGCCATTGCGGCGGCCCAAAACGGCGGCCAACCGCTTAGCGACGAAATGCGGCTGCTCGCCGGCTTGCAGCGCATCCAATATGTCTTTGTCTATCCCGAGCAACACGACATTGTCTTGGCCGGCTACGGCGAAGGCTGGAAAGTGGACGACCGCGGCAACCTGGTGGGCAACGCCAATGGCCGGGCCTGCATGCTGCTGGACGATTTGCTCGTGGCCCTGCGCACGGCCCGCGGCGCGCAGCAGGGTGGCATCACGTGCTCGATCGATCCCACGCCCGCGGGGATCGACCGGCTGCGGCGATACGTGGCGACGCTGACCACGATCGGTGACCCGCAAACCACGATCAGCAACATCGAGCAAGTGCTGGGGCAGCAGGTAGTGTCGATCACCGGCGTGCCGCCCACCAGCCATTTCGCCCGCATCCTGGTCGCGGCCGATTATCGCATGAAGCGCCTGGGCATGGGCTTCGATCAGTCCCCGGTCAACGGGCTGCCCAGCTA
>DATCFX010001177.1:0-4947 GCA_036509275.1 Pirellulales bacterium
CGCGGCGTCGATCCGCTGCTGTTCGCGCTGGCGGCGCCGCTCTTCGCTGGCCGCCGCCTCTGCCTCTTCGGCCTTGGCCTCGGCCTTCTCGACGATGGCCTCGACCTGCTCCATGCTCAACTCGCCCATCTCCATCAATGCGTCGGGCTCGATGATCGACAGATCATCGTATGACAAAAAGCCCTCGCCGACTAGCTTTTCGGCGAGGTTTTCGTGAACGCCCTCGATAGCGCTAAAGCCGGAGACGGCCCGCTCGATTTGCTCGTCCAACTCCTCGCGCGTCATGATTTCGATGTCCCAGCCGCAAAGCTTGCTGGCCAGCCGCACGTTTTGCCCGCGGCGGCCGATGGCCAGCGACAACTGGTCCTCGCGCACCAGTACGATGGCCCGCCCCAGCATCGAGCACAGAATCACTTCCTCGACTTCGGCCGGTTGCAGCGAGTTGGGAATCAGCACCTGCATGTCGTCGCTCCAGCGGACGATATCGATGCGCTCCCCAGCCAGTTCGTCGACGATGTTCTTAATGCGGTTGCCGCGCACGCCGACGCAGGCCCCCACGCTGTCGACCCGCTGGTCCGTGCTGCTGACGGCCACCTTCGACCGATAGCCGGGCTCGCGCGCCATGGCCCGAATCTGAATCACGCCGTCGGCAATTTCCGGAATCTCCTGTTCGAACAAGCGGCCGACCAGCGCCGGCCGGGTGCGGCTGAGGATCACCTTGACGCGGGTGCCCACCTTGCGGACTTCGAAGACCGTGGCCCGCACGCGCTCGTTGGCATGGTGCGTTTCGCCCGGAATCTGTTCGCTGCGGGGGAGGATGGCCTCGCAATTCTGTAGCGACACGGTCGCGGCGCCGCCTTCGTAGCGCTGCACGACGCCGGTGACGAGCTGGCCTTTTTCCTTGTCGTATTCGTCGTAGAGGGCGTCGCGCTCGGCCTCGCGCACCTTCTGGATAATGACCTGCTTGGCCGTTTGGGCGCCGATGCGGCCGGCCGTTTCCTCGGCATCCAGCGGCGCGCCGTTGTGCGTGCCCGAGATCGAGCCGTCCTTGCGGTCGATCTGCACGACGATTTCTTCCTCTTCGCCGTATTGTTTTTTGGCGGCCGTGATCAGGGCCTGCTCGATCGCCTGGAAGATCACTTCCTTATCGATGTTCTTGTCGCGATGAATCGTGTCGATGATTCGCAGCAGTTCGCCGGCGTTCATAAATCTATCGTCTCCCGTCGTTTGCGGGAGATTCGCCTTTCGGATTGTCGAGTTGTCAGATTGTATTCGGAGTTAGCGAGCTTTAGCGGATGTCGATAACCGGCTCCTCTTTTCGGGATGAATTCGCTGCAAAAACAAGAATAACCAGGGACCACCCTGCTTTGGGCAACCGCTGTCAACCTGCCCCGCGGCAGCGAAAAATCGCGCCCGCAGCGGCAAAACTCGCAACGGTTAGCCAATGCGAAGTGGCGCCTGGCTCTGCACGCCTCACACGCTACGGGACAACGGCCCGGCCGCTGTCTCTCTCAGAACCACAAACACGCGCGACACGCTTCGACCGGCTCCTCCACCTGCCAGCAGGTCGCCTGCACACTGTTTTACCGCTTGAGGGGTATTCTTGTCGACCGTAAGTACGCCAAAGCCGCTACAAAAAAACGCTGCCGCCGGTTGCCGTGCATCCCGCGACGGTGAGGATCCGGCCTGTGACGAGAGGCTCACGACGCGTCTGCGAGGATGACGCCGGGGGGGCGGCCGGCTCGACACGCGCTTCCTGGCAGGATCGCGCGTCTAGGAACCGCGCCGCACCATGACGCAACTGGCCTGGCCCTGCGGCGTCACGTTCAAGTTCAAGAAAGAGTCGCCGGCCGGCGTGTCGGACGAACACACGGCGGCGATCGGGCACTCGGGGTCCGGCGTCTGGTAGTTGAGGACTCGAAACAGCCGCTGCTCGCCCAGCGCCAAGGTTCCGGCGATCAGTTCAACCATGCCGCTGCCGGCCCCCAGATTGCCAAAATAACTTTTGGCCGCCGACACCGGTAATTGCTGGGCGTAGGACCCGAACACTTCGCGAATCGCTCGCGCTTCGTCCGCATCGCAGGTGCGCGTGCCCAGCCCGTGAGCCTGGATGTGGCCGACCGTCTGCGGCGCCGCGCCGGCATCGGACAACGCGCTGCGCATGGCATTGGCCAGGGCCGCATCGCGCCGCGCCACCAGGTTGCGGTCGGCCACCGACGAGCTGCCGGCGCCGGCGATTTCGCCGTAAATCCGCGCTCCTCGGGCCAGCGCATGTTCCCGTTCCTCGAGGATCACCGCCCCAGAGCCCTCGCCCAAGACCATCCCGCTGCGATCTCGATCGAACGGCCGGCAGGCGGCCGCGGGCTCGCAATCCTGATCGGCCAACTGTTCCTGCTGCAAGGCGTGTACGGCTTTCATGGGATGGACGCGCGAGCCGGTCGCCCCGGCCACCATGCAATCGGCGTGGTTGCGTGTGATCACGCGGAAGGCTTCGGCGATGGCCAGGTTGGCGGCCGCCTCGCGGTGCGTGATCGAATTGCTATGCCCACGCATGTCGTTGTAGATGGCGATGTGGCTGGCCGGCATGTTGGGCAGATACTTGAGCAGCCACAACGGCGGCATCTTCTCCATGCCTGGGCCGGCCCAACGCGAAAACTGAAAGCCGTCGGCATCGACGATGCACTCGCGGATGCTGGCCGTAAATTCGTCGGGCATGGTCAGCATGTAATCCGAGCCGTAAACGACGCCGGTGCGCTCGGGATCATGGTTCGTAGGGCTCAGCCCGGCGTCGTTAATGGCCCGCTGGGCCGCCGCGACGCCCATCTGCGACTCGCGGCACATGACCTTGAGCCCCTTGCGGATGGCCTTCTTCTTTTCGCCCTCCAACGGGCCGAAGCCGTCGATGTCGCCGGTGAAATCGCGCGCCTGGGCGCCGTAGCGCGCCAGCACCGCCGGAAAGTCCTCCGGCAGCCGCGCCACGCCGCTGCGGCCCTCGACCAGCGCTCCCCACAGCGATTGCGGCGTATTGCCCAATGGGCTGATGACGCCCATGCCCGTAATCACCACTCGACGCGACGACTTCGCGGAACTCATGCAACCACCAGGCGGAAGAACGGCCGAGCATCGGCGCGGCAAACCCAATTGGGAGGCCATTTTAGTCGCATCGCCCAAGCAGGTCGAGGGCGGCCTGCGGCGTGCTGGTGGCCATGCCGCCGAGCGGTTCGAACCACTGACCAATGTCCAATGACTATTGACCCGGCTCAGTAACGCCCGCGATACGTCCCACGCTGGGTGGTCTGCGGCACGCCAGGGCCGCCGGGCGGGGCGGCGGTGGCCGGGGGGGCGAGCCGGCCTTTATTCTCCACAAACACCAGCAGGTCGGCCCGCATCGGCGCGCTGACCAGCGGCAAGCCTTTCAGCAGCGGGTGCGAATCGTTGGGCGCCGGGTTGGCGACCATTCCCAGGCCCACCAGCAGCACCTGGTCCGTCGGCCAGCGGAACCGCTCGTGAAGTCGGCAATAAATCGCCTGCGGCACCTCCAACTGCGCGCGTTGCCGTGGAGCCGCCGGCGAAGGAACGTCCAGCGACACGGGGATCAGCTTCTCTAACTGGTCGATGTTGCACTTGATCACGGCGTCGACGCTACGGCCGTCCAGCGAGAGCAGCGGATTGAGCTCGAGCGAAAAACCTTCCTCAAATTGGGCGTACTCCGGCTCGAAGTTGGGCCAGGTTTGCGGCTTGGGGATGATATCTCGGACGTAACTGCGCGGCCTGGTTAGGGTAACCGTGGCCGCCTGGCCGTTGTTGACCAGCAGGTGCGGCGCGCTGTTCTCATGAAAATCGATCCGCTTGCGCAGCTCGGCAATCAGCAGGGCCGCGTCCTCCTTTTGCAGCATCCAGGCCTGAATCCCCTGGGTTTGCACCGTAATCGGCTTGAGCAACGGATGGGCCTTCGATCGCCAGTTGGGGCTGCCCACCGTAACCACGCGCAAGCCGAAGCTTTGGCTTTCAGCCTCGCTGCTGACGAAGCGATCCACCAGGTCGGCCACGACGGCCTGCATTTCCGGCGTGTGATACACCTTCACCGAGCGGCGGTTGGCGCACAGAATGCCCAGCGGCTCGCTGTGCCACGCCTCGTAGCCCGTGTCGCGCAAAATCCAATCGACGATCGCCTGCTCCGGCCGGTTGGTGCTGGTCACCCGCACCGTGTAGGGGCTGATATCGTATTCTCGCCAGACCTGGCCCTGTTCGTTGGGCAGCGTGGCGGGACCCTGCGTCACGGCCGCAATGTGGCGCCGCGGCGGATTGGAAATCGTGCGCAGCGGCTCGATCGGCGTGGTCGAGCCTGTCGAACTTGGGCCTGTCGAGATGGGGCCCGCGGAACCTGGCTGACCAGGCTGGCTCACGGCCTGGCTGGACGGCGCGGTGGCGCCGCCGCCGACGCCAGGCGTCCGCCATCGACCGGCGGTAGCTCCCGGCGGGTTCGTAATGGCGGAGTTGCCAGCGGCTGGCTGACCGGCGATCGGTTGGCCGACCGCGGGAGCCGACGTGGAAGGATACGGCGAGGCCGGCGTGAATGCCGACGCCGGCGGAGGAACGGTCGAGCGGGGCAGCAGCCCACCGGAATTCTGGCCGCGCGCCACTGTGCCGAGCGACGCTGTGCCGAGCGACGCTGTGCCCAGCGACACAGCGAGCAACAAGACGCCGGTTGCACGGGATTTCCGCATCGATCAGCCTCCATGCTGAAGGGGCCAAAACGGCGGGCACTGGCAACCATCTCGCCGGTGCGAAAGTTAGCCGGTCCGCCGCAATCGGGCCCGGTCCGCCGCAATCGGGCGGAGTATAGGCCGGCCCGCAAGAAGCCAGCAAGACCGATGCGGTCCGCTAGGATCGGCCGAAAAACAACTTCGGCTTTTCCCGCCCCCTCACCCTGCCCTCTCCCGCAAG
>DATCFX010001178.1:0-1079 GCA_036509275.1 Pirellulales bacterium
TAGCGAGTAGCGGAATTCGTGAGAATTCCGCGAGGCCGTAGCGAGTAGCGGAATTCGTGAGAATTCCGCCAGGCGGAGTTCGTACGCATACCGGCGGAAGTCTCACGACTTCCGCTACTTGCGGCAGCCCGTCGCAACTGACAACTGACAACTGACCCAGCGGAAGTCTCACGACTTCCGCTACTTGCGCCTGGCGGCAACTGCGGGGCGAAGAGAGCTATGAGCGAACAACGCATCGTTTGCCGCGGCGTGCGGGGAGCCACGACGGCCGACTCCAATAGCCGCGACGACATTCTCAAGGCCACCCGGCAACTGCTGGCCTTGATGGTCCGGCAGAACGGCATCGAACAAGACGACGTCGGCAGCGCGCTGTTTTCCACCACGATCGATCTGAACGCGGAGTTTCCCGCCCTGGCGGCCCGGCAACTGGGCTGGATCGACATTGCGCTGATGTGTACGCACGAGCTGGATGTGCCGGGCTCGTTGCCCCAGTGCATCCGGATTTTGCTGCACTGGAATACGTCCAAGCCTGCCAGCGAGTTGATCCACGTCTACATCAAGGGCGCTGCCCGGCTGCGGCCCGACATCTCGCGTCTTCCGCCGGTGAACTGGGACGAGTTGGAAGCCTGGATCGAGCAGGAGCTGGCCGCGCAGCAAAAGTGCGCAGCCGCCCGCCGCCAAGAATGAGCCGCAAGCGGCGCCGGCTCGGCGAATTGCGACGCGACAACCGGCCCATCGCGACTCGCCGGGCCGGGTGCGTCGGTCTTTAGCGCCGCGCGGACGCCTGCCGGCCGCTTTCCTTCGACCGCCGCGGACATTATTATGTGCGTCTGAATGTCAGGCCGGCCGGCGTGCGGACCCCACGACGGGACTGCGGCTGCCGCGGCCGATGGCTCCAGGAAACGACTGGCAATGACACGTGTCGAACCGCGGCCGCTATCGGCCCTCGAATTGGCCGTCTATCAACGCGACGGCTACCTGGTGCTGCCGGGCCTGTTTTCGCTGGCCGAAATCGCGGCCTTGGACGCCGAGGCCGACCGGCTGCTCAAGCGTCGCGATCTGATCGACTCGGCCAATCT
>DATCFX010001179.1:0-2489 GCA_036509275.1 Pirellulales bacterium
GTTATGGATTTGAGTGCGCAGCGCCCGCCAGCGCTCCAAGGGCGCATCGAGCCGTTGGTTTTCGGCCGTGCGGATCGCCCGATCGAATGCCACCCACGCCATGACTTTGGAGTGCGTAAACTGTCGGCGTGGCCCGCGAACTTCCCAAATGCCCTCGTCGGGCTGCTGCCAGCCGCCTTGTTCCAAAAAGTTCAACAATTCGAGTTGCACGTGCCAGGCGATATCTTCGGGCGCCACGCCCGCTCCTGTCGCCAGGTGCAGAGCGGCCATGACTTCGCCGAAGACATCGAGCTGGAATTGCCGGTGCGCGGCATTTCCGACGCGTACGGGCTTCGAGTTTTCATAACCGGGCAGCCAGCCCAGCTCGGTTTCCGTCAGTCGCCGCTCGCCCGACAGCCCATACATAATGTTCATCTGCGCGGCATCGCCGGCCACCGCGCGCAGCAGCCATTCGCGCCAGGCCAGGGCCTCTTCGGTATAGCCGTTGTTGAGCAGCGCAAACAGCGTGAAGCTGGCGTCGCGGACCCAGCAGTAGCGATAGTCCCAGTTGCGCACGCCGCCGATTTTTTCCGGCAGCGAAGTCGTGACGGCGGCCACGATGCCGCCGGTGGGCGCGTAGGTCAGTGCCTTGAGCGTCACCAACGAGCGCACGACGGCCTCGCGCCAGCGGCCCTGGTACGTACACCGGCCCGCCCAGTCGCGCCACCACTGATCGGTCTCGCGCAGCGTTTGCGCTGCGCTAAACGGCTCGGTATCGGGCTCGATCGAGCTCTGCCAACTCAGCACAAACGGCACCTCGTCGCCGGCCGCCACGTCGAACTCGGCGACCGTGCTCAATCCTTCGCCCCGCATTTCGACCTGCGTATCGAGCAGAAACTTGTCGGGGCCGGCCACCGCTCGCAGGCCGCGGGGCGTGCGCGTGACCCAGGGGATGATCGAGCCGTAGTCGGAACGCAGGATCAACTCCATGCGCATCGGCACGCGCCCCCGCAGGCCCACCACAGTGCGCACCACGGCCGGCTCGCGAATGCGCGGCGGCATGCAGTCGACGACCGTCACTTCGCCGTCATCGGTTTGGAAATTGGTCTCCAGCACGAGGGTCGAGTCGCGATACTGCCGAGTCACCCGCCGCACCGGCGCCGCAGGCCGAATCAGCCAGCGGCCGTGCTCGGGCTTGCCCAGCAAAGCGCAGAAGCAGGCGCCCGAATCAAATCGCGGCAGGCACAGCCAGTCGATCGAGCCGTCGCGGCCGACGAGCGCGGCCGTGTAAAAATCGCCGATCAATGCATAATCTTCGATTCGCAGGGCCATCAGCCTCTCACCGCCGAAAAAAAGTGCTGGGTCAACTCCCGGCTTGAGCGCCCGACGGCCGGGTTGGTCGGATGCAAGCCATCCAGGCCGTCCGCGACGCCACCTGTTATGTCCGAATTAGTCGCCGCTGGCAGTTCCACCACACGCGACGCAATCCAGATGCCGGGTTCCTCAGCCTGCTAATCCGTGCGCCCCAGCGGCGACCCGCTGTAATGGGCCAACAAATCGGCCGGATCATCGTAGATCGCCGCCGCGCCCGCCAATCCGGCATCGTCCCAGCCGCCGCAACGAACGGCGATCGTCCGCACGCCGCCGCGGCTCGCCGCCTCAATATCCCAAGGCGTGTCGCCCAGCATGATGAGCTCGTTTGGCGCATGGCCCGACCGCTCGATCGCCACATGCACGATATCGGGATCCGGTTTGGACTTCGCCACGTCGCCGGAGTCGGTCTTCTGGTCGATCAAATCTCGCACGCCAGCCGCGTCCAGCAGCGGATTCAGTTCGTCGGGCTTGGCCGATGTGGCCACCGTCAATGTCAAATGCTCACTGCGCAGACGCAGCAGCAGATTGCGGGCACCCGGCGTCGGCCGCAGCTTGGGTAGATAATCCTGTTTGAACAGGGCCGTCCGCTCTTGCGAAAGCTCCTTTCCCAGCGGCGAGTCGTGCTGGATACCGATCACCGCCGGCAGCAGCTTGTCGCCGCCTTTGCCGATCAAGCGGCGTACTTTGTCCACAGGTACCTCGAAGCCATGACGCTGGAACACCTGCACCCAACTGCGGGCATGCGCTTCGTTGGAATCCAGTAGGGTCCCATCGACATCCAATAGCACTCCCCGGATGCGCGCCATCGTCCCGCCGCCTTCCTGCGAATGGGTTCGAATGGAGTGGTCGCCGATCGCACAGGCTGCGGATGGCAGATTGCGTGCCAAGTGACTCGCATCCGGGATGATCTGGGGCGAGACGCCAGAAGCGGTGCATCATTTGCATCGGATTTGCACTACGCATTCAGGCCGATTACCCACAACAGCCCGGGGAGACCGCCAACCATGACCGATTCGCACCAGCCTGAGCCCGACCCGATGGAACCGCTCGATCGCGCGCGGCACGAAGCCGCCGCGGAGCCTGAGTTGGAAATACCCAAGCATCCCGAAGTCGAGCGGGTCGAGGATGAGTTGCCG
>DATCFX010001180.1:0-3834 GCA_036509275.1 Pirellulales bacterium
CGCGAGATCTACGGTCAGTGGCGCTGCTACTGGCCGTTCAGTTGCGGGATGCTGGGCGACCTGTTCGTGCATCGCGTGACGGGCATGCTCAAGGCCACGGGCCTGCGCAATCCCGGCCGCGTGGTCGGGGGCGGCGGCATCTTCATGGAGTACGACGATCGCGAAGTGCCCGACGTGGCCACCGTGATTGCCGATTTTCACGAAGGCGTTCAAGGCGTGATCAGCAGCACGATGGTTTCGGAAGAACGCCGCAACGAAACCATGATCCGCGGGCATTTTGGATCGATCGTGCTGGACAAGTTCCCCGGCGGGCCGAAGGCCGCGTTCGAATTCATCCCCGAACGCTCGCAAGTCACCGGCAACGGCAAAGCCAAGCGGGAGCGGGTCGAGGCCACGACGACGCATAACTTCGACATGACCCACCTGGCAAACTTCCTGGATGCGATCCGTGCCGGCCAGCCCAGCATGGTCAACAACGATCCGGAGCTGGGCGCGGCGGCCGTGATGATCGTCACCCTGGCCGTCGAGTGCTATCGCCAGGGCAAAGTTTTTCAGATCGATAAGCAGGGCAACGTCGCCGGCGGCGACACGAGTTGGGCCAAAGCGTGGGAACGCATGTCCAAGGCCCGCGCCACGCCGCGTCACGTGCCCGGCTGGACCGCCGGCGACACCGGCAGCAAGTTTTTTCCGCCCGAGTATCAGAAGCTGGCCGGACCGTGGATCGATGGAAAACCGCCTAAGCACGGCTAGCCGCCATGAATCGACCAGACGAGGTTCGCCGACTGCTGCACATGTCGGCCGCTGAGCTGCGCGGCCAGGCCGGCGACCGCCTGCTCGTCCTGCCGGATCTGGATGCCCTGCACCGGCACTTTGCCGAGTCGCTCGCCGCCGAAATTCACGCCCACAACGATCGCGGCCTGCCGACCAGGCTCATTCTGCCGGTCGGCCCGGTCGGGCAGTATCCGCTGCTGGCCGAGATCGTGAATCGCGAGCGGCACAGTCTGCGGCGGTGCTGGTTCTTCATGATGGACGAGCACTGCGACGCGGATGGCATCGAGCTGCCGGCCGATCATCCGCTGAGCTTTCGCCGCACGCTGGATGAGCTGTTCACGAGCCGCGTGTCGCCCGAGCTGCTGCCGCCGGCCGAGCAGGTGATTTTTCCCAGCCACCAGAACCTGCACGGGCTGAAAGCGCAAATCGCGGCCGCCGGCGGCATCGGCACGACCTACGGCGGGATCGGCATCCACGGTCATCTGGCCTACAACGAGCCGGAGCCGGGCGTCGGCGAATCCGATCCGCGGCGCGTCAAGCTCAACGACTTCACGCGTACGATCAATGCCATGCGGGCCGAGATCGGCGGCAACCTGGAGAATTACCCGCGCTATGGACTGACCTTGGGCATGCGGCAGTTGCTCGGCGCCCGGCGCGTGCGACTGTATTGCCGCAACGGCCTGGCGCTGGACTGGGCCAATACCATCCTGCGGCTGGCGCTGTTGGGCCAGCCCGGCGACGACTACCCCGTGACCCACCTTCGCGACCACGGCGACTATTTGATCGTGACCGATGAGCAGACCGCCCGCCCGCCGCGATTCGTCATTTAGCGAGAGGTAACCACGAGACATGGCCTCGACGCAAGAAATCGAACTCAAGACCGCGTCGTGGCATGCGGAGATCACGCGCTATCACTGGCTCGTGCTGTTGTTGGCCTGCGCGGGCTGGGTCTTCGACGTTTACGAGGGGCAGATTTTCAATCTCACCAGTTCGCAGATGTTGGGCGATATCGTGCCGAATATCGACGCGAGCGAGACGCGCCGCTTCGGCGACATGGCCTTGGCGGCGTTTCTCGTGGGCGGCGCGATCGGCGGCATCGCTTCCGGCGTATTGGCCGATCGCCACGGGCGCAAGCCGGTGCTGGTGTGGACGATTGTCGTCTACTCGCTGTTTTCCGGTCTCACGTTTTTTGTGGACGCCTGGTGGCAAGTGCTCGTCCTGCGGTTCCTCGTAGCCATCGGCGTGGGCGGGGCCTGGTCCGTGGCGGCGACGATGGTGGCCGAAGTGTTTCCCAAGCGGCTGCGAGCTTATGCCTCCTCGTTTTTTCACGCCACCAGCGTCCTGGGAGGTTTTCTGGCCACCTTCGTGGCGATCGCCGTCGCTGCGCAGTGGCGCTATGCCTATCTGCTGGGGCTGTTGCCGGCCGCCCTGGCGCTGGTGATCCGCTCGCGCCTCCACGAGCCAACGGCGAGCCAGGATTCGTCCGACGGAGCCGAAGGCACTGGGGCGCGGGGCAGCTTGAAGGAGTTGCTGTTCGTTGCGCCTTGGAGCGGTCGCGCAGTTGGCGGGCTGCTGTTGGCCGCAGTCGGACTGGGAACCTTTTGGGGAATTAACGTCGCCGGGCAAGATCTGGCGCGAGAATTCTTCGTCGCAGATGGAATGGCGACAGCCGATGCGATGGAGCGATCCAAATTCGCCTTCGGCATTGTGCAGGGCATCGGCGGCGGGCTCGGCTTGGTGTTTTTCGGCCCGCTGTGTACGTTCTTGGGACGCCGACGCGCGTTTATCGTCGCACAATTGGCTGCGTACGTGATGGTGCCCATCATGTGCTATGTGCCGGCGACTACCCTGCACCTGTATTGCCTGCTGCCGGTATTTGGCTTCGTGACGGTTGGTTTTCACGCCGGTTATGCCGTCTATTTTCCGGAGTTGTTTCCTCAGCGCTTGCGGGCCACCGGCACCGGCTTTTGCTTCAACGGCGGACGCCTGGCGGCGGCGATCGTGCTCGTGGCGTCGTCCACGATCAAGTCGCACATGGATCTGCATTTGGCGTTGATCCTGCTCAGTCAATTGTTCCTGTGCGGCGCCGTCTGTGCTTGGCTGATGCCCGAGACGCGTGGCGCCGACCTTTCCCAATAAGCCCTGGCCGGAGTATTTCGATGCATATCACCTGTCGGCGACTCGCGCTGCTTGCGGCGGCCGGCGTTTGGTTCTCTGCGGCGGGCGCCGTGCAGGCGGAAGAGGCAAAGGCCGCCCAGTTGCCGGTTGTCGAACGATTGGAGCGCATCCCGCCGCTTGCGCCCGAGCAATCGCGGCGAGCGCTTCAAACGCTGCCTGGCTTGCGCGTGGAAGTCGTGGCGGCCGAGCCGCTCGTGCGCAGTCCAATCGCGATCGACTTCGACGAAGACGGGCGGATGTACGTCGCCGAGTATTCCGAATACAACGACTACGCCGCCACGCGGCCGCACGGCCACGGGAGCATCCACCGGCTCGAAGACCGCGATGGCGATGGCCGCTACGACCAGGCGACCGAATTTGCCAACGACGTGCCCTTCGCCAGCGGCGTGTTGTGCTATGGCGGCGGCGTGTTCGTGGCCACCGCGCCCGACCTGCTTTATCTGAAAGACACCAACGGCGACGGCAAGGCCGACGTGCGAGAGCGGATTCTGACCGGCTTCGAGCGCGATCCGGCCGGCGAATCGATGCCCAACGGCTTGCGCTGGGGGCTCGATCACCGCATTCACCTGTGTACCGGCATGTCCGGCGGCCTGGTGCGCCGCGTCGACCGCCCCCACGACAAGCCGCGGTCCGTGCGCAACATGGGTGTGGCGATCGATCCGCGCACGCGCGCGTGGTCGCTGACCGGCGGCGGCGGGCAATACGGCCTGGCATTTGACGACTGGGGGCGGAAGTTCACCTGCTCGGCCGCGATGCCTGCTTTTCAAATCATGTACGACAACCGCTATCTGGCGCGCAACCCGGTCGTGCTCGCGCCGTACGCGGCCTTGCCCATCGCTCCGGAAGGGAAGTACACGCCGCTGTTCCGCGTCAGCCCGGTGGAGA
>DATCFX010001181.1:0-11366 GCA_036509275.1 Pirellulales bacterium
ATGGCCGGGTAACTTAGTTGCGCGATGCCGTACACGGCGGCTTGCCGCCGCTCGGCGTTGTCGGGCCCGACGGCGTCGCTGTAGATCAACAGGCCCGCGTCTTCGGGCAGGTGCTCGGCTGCATGCCCGGCGGCGACACGCACGCCGCGGCGGCGCAGCCAGGCGGCTTTGGCTGGCTCGACGTCGGAGCCGGTCAGCCGCCAGCCGCGCTCCAGCAGCACGCCGGCCAGCGACTGCATGCCCGAACCGCAGATGCCGACCATGTGCGCCGAGCGGGTCGGGCTGGTCCGTGGGTTGTCGGCGGTGCGGGCGAGTCGGATCAAGCTCGACATCCTTGTCGAAAGTGCATTGGGGCGCAGCCGACGGCGCCGCGGGCAGTCCGCGACGCCGGGGATCATAGATAGCAGTCTGCGCCGGCGTCAATGCGAACGCCGCCGGCCGGTGCAATCAGCTAGCGCCGCTTTCAGCGGACGCATGCGCCTTAATAGGTCGGTGCTCGCAGGGTGGATAGGAAAAGCACGACGTTATTGCGGCTCTCAGCCGGCAGCCCTCGGTAGCGCTCGCGAGAGGCGGCTGCTTCGCCGCCGTGCCAGTCGATGGCCTCTTCGATGGTGGCGGCCCGGCCGTCGTGCAAGTAGGGCTTCGAATCGCGCAGGCCCCACAGCGGCGGCGTCTTCCACTCCCGCCGCATTTCGGCGGCAAAGGGCGACGTCAGATCCGGCGGCGGGCCGTAGTATTCGCTCGAAGCAAACGACGCGGCCGCGGCCGGGTCTTCCAGCCGCGTGCCCATGTCGTGCAACAAAAGATCGCTATACAGCCCAGCGACTGAGCCTAGCTGGGGGCGATGGCACAAGGCACAGCCAACCGTTTCGAACATATTCTGGCCATGCTGAATGTAGGCGGCCTGCTGGACATCCTCCGCCGGCGTCTGACGCGGGCGCGGCAGGCTGACGACATAGGCCACCAGGTCGTCGCAATACTCGGGCGTCATATCCAAGCCGTCGGTAATTGGCTTGACCCGCCCAACCGTGGACTGGCCCAGCAAGAGCGGATCGCGCACTTGGGCCTGATCGGGGTTTTGCAATCCAACTTCGACGGCGCAGGCCCCCAGCACAAAGTCTTTCAACTTCGCGACCTGCCCGCGCCAGCCGAAGCGCCCGACAAAGCGGCCCGAGATGCCGCGGTTCTCCAGTGCCTCGGCTACGCCCGCCTCCCGAATGTCCTGCTCGGAAATGGCGTCGATCAGGCCGGCCCCAAACAGGGGCGTGGTATTGCGCTGGCTCAGCAGCAGCGTGGCCCCGCGCGCGTGGATCGTCTTAATCGGGCTGTCGTCCGACTTCTTGCTTCTGCGGCTGGCGGAAATGGCAAGCACTTGCCGCAGGGGATCGGCCGCCGGAGTGCGGATGCCGAGCAGTCGATTGCGAAACGGGGCGTACCTCCCGTCGGTGCTGTAGCGGTGCAGCACGAGGCTGGTGCCGCGTCCGAAACCGGCATGGAGATGGCCCAGGCGCTCGATCAGTTTTTCGACAAGCTTCTGGTCCGTCGGCGGGGATCCCGACAGGATGTCAACATTGTTCTTATTGGGCCCCGCGCCGCCGGCACCGCCCAAAAAATGGCAGGCGACGCAGGAACGCTCGTTGTACATGGGCCCGAGGCCGTCGCCCTTGTCGGCGACCAGGTCGCCAGGTTCCCAGATGTGCCGAAACAGCTTTTCGCCGCGCTGCTTATCGGCAGCACGGGCAGAATGAGGCCACCCCCAAAGGCCGGTCGGACAAACCACGATCCAGACGAGCGCGGCGACGATTGCGCCGCGATACGAGCGCGCAGCGACCTTGGCAGACATGAGACGCCTCCTCTCCATTGTTCCGGAATGGGTCGTAGACGTGAAGACATGGCGAACGCCACGCCTGAATCCTACCGCTGCTCACCCGGCGGCGTAAAGAAAATTCAGCGGAGTTTCCGCAACTCGCGTGGGCATCTGAATTGCGGGTGGAGAATCTATCCTGTCGAAAGGCGTGAGCCTTCGCCATTAGCTGTTGTTGGCAGCATTCCGGATATTCTGCCGCAGACTTTCCCAATACTCGGGCGTCATGGGACGTGTTCGGCCGGCGCTGGCCGACTCAATAGCCTGCTCGACACGATCCATGTGTTCGTCAAGGACAAACGGGATTGGCTCGGTTCTCTCGCGAAGTGCATCGATAGCGGCTTCGAGAGCAGCTTCCTGTGAAGGAAACATGCCGCCGGCAACTACGCTGGCAAGGTATTGTTCAATTTTTGGCGGAAGTTCTGTGGCCATCGCTTTGAGCCTATCACGATGATCGGGAACCGGCAAGAATTCTGCGCCTCGGAATTTCTGAGCCTCGGTAATGTAGCTCAATGGTTTTGGGCTGCGGCTTGCCCCCGCCCCGGGGGCGGTTGGTGCGCTGCCGGCCAACGGCTATCATGGTCCCCTGGCAATCGCCGCTGATCTCACAGGGAGGGATTCCGCCCAAATGGCCACGCTCGAACGCAATCCGCGCGCCGCTTCGCGCCCCGGATCCGAGATTCTCGACCGCCTGCCGCCGCAGAGCCTGGAAGCCGAAAAAGGCGTGCTGGGCAGCCTGCTGCTGGATCCGCAGGTGTGTGACGACGTGGCCCTGCTGTTGGGCAGCGAAGACTTTTACGCCCCGCCCCATCAGCGGCTGTTCACGCATCTGCTGGGCATGCACAACGAAGGCCTGCGGATCGACGTCACGCTGTTGGTCGAGCGGCTGAAAAAAACCGGCGACCTGGAAATGGTCGGTGGCCTGACCTACCTGGCCGACGTGCTCAACTGCGTTCCCACCGCCGCCAACGCCACCTATTACGCCCAGATCGTCCGCGACAAGGGGACCTTGCGGGCATTGATCCACGCCGGCACCGAAATCCTGCGCGATGCATACGACGGGGCGCATGAAGCCCGCGAAATGTTGAGCAAAGCCGAAGAGCGCGTGTTCAGCATCCTGGAGCGCAAGGGCACGGGCGAGATGGCCACCATGCAAGACGTGCTGCACGAAGCGCTCGAGCGAATCGACGCGCGGCTCACCAAGGGGGGCTCCAGCGGCATGGCCACCGGGCTGACCGATCTGGACTCGCTGCTGGGCGGATTGCACGAGTCGGAATTGGTGATCGTGGCCGGCCGCCCCAGCATGGGCAAAACGGCCCTGGCCACGAGCATGGCCGAAAACATCGCGGTGGTCGACGGCCGGCCCACGCTGTTCGTGAGCCTCGAAATGTCGCGTCTGGAGTTGGCCGAGCGGATGCTCTGCTCGCACGGCCGGATCAATGGCCACAAGCTCCGCGGCGGGTTCCTGCCGGCCACCGATCGCGTCAAGCTCACGCAGGCCACGTCCACCATGAGCCAGGCGCCGCTGTTTATCGACGACACGCCCAGCCGCACGATGACCGAAATCGCGGCCACGGCCCGGCGGCTGAAGCGGCGGCATCAACTGGCCCTGGTCGTGATTGACTATTTGCAGCTCATCGAGCCGGACAGCTCGAAAGATCCCCGGCAGGAGCAGGTTGCCAAGATTGCGCGGCGACTAAAGGGGTTGGCCCGCGAGCTGCGCGTGCCGGTGCTCTGCCTGGCGCAGCTCAACCGACAGGCCGAGGCCACGCGTGACAATCGGCCCCGGCTCAGCCATCTGCGCGAGTCGGGCGCCATCGAGCAGGATGCCGACGTGGTAATGTTCGTTCACCGCGACGAATATTATGCCAGCAATGACGAGGACAAAGAGCGCTGCAAAGGCGAAGCCGAGATCATCGTGGCCAAACAGCGCAACGGCCCCATCGGCGACGTCAAGGTGGCGTGGCTGTCGGACTTTACGCGCTTCGACAATCTCAACCAGACCGAGCGCTACGATTTCAGTTAGCCGGCGGTCGCCGATAGCAACCATGCCATGAGAACAGCGACGATGCGCGGTGTGCAGGCAGCGATCCTCGCGATTGGCATGCTGATCGCTGACTCCTGCGCCCGGACGCCGGCCTGGCTGTCGATCGCCAGCGCCGCGGAACCGGCGGAGCGGCCGGCGGATGTCTCGGTGGCGCTGACCGGTCGTCTGCAGACGCTGGCTTTCACCTCCGACGGCAAACGTATCGCCTGTTTCGCGAAGAGCGACGGGCTCGTGCTCGTAGACACAAGTGACGGACGGATTGTCAACCGCCGCAAAAAACTGGACTGGGCCAATTCACTCGCCGTCTCGGGTAACGGCAAACTGCTGGCGACGGGCAGCAATACCGGCCACGTCGGCATTTGGAGCGTGGGCACGCTGGAGCCGGTGGCTGATATTGCCGTGTGCCAGGGAAGCATTTATGCGGTGGCGATTGCTCCCGATGGCGCCATCCTCGCCAGTTGCGCGGCCGACGGAACGGTGCAATTGTGGGACATTGCGGCCAGGCGAAAACTGCGCGACTTAGGACAGCACGGCGAACGGATGCAGATGCTCGTGTTCTCGCCCGACGGTAAACGGCTGGCCAGCACCAGCCGCTACGGCCGCATCGGCTTGTGGGAGGTCGCCACGGGAAAGCTGCTCGCTTCGCGCGCCGGTAGACCTCCGTTCTCCCTTCCAGTAACGGACTCTTTCGGCCGCGATGGGAAATCCCTGCTGATTGGCTCCTACGACGAGGTGGTCGTCTGGGATTTCACCGCCGATCGGGTGATCCACAGCGATGCCACCCCGGAGGCCTTGGTCACGTTCGATGCCGCGGACCGTGTCGGAAACGGCGCGAGCTATATGAGGTCGACCGGGCCGACGATCGTGTTGTCCGACCAGCGGACGGCGGCAACTGTGGATTTCTACGGCCGGATCGCGCTCTGGGATCTGCCGACGCGGGGCATCAAGCAGCTGCTGGCCGGTACGCGAGTGAGGCAACTGGGCGGTGGCGGCGTCGAGGTCATCACCTGCTCATCCGATGGTCGGTTGCTGGCCGCCGGCAACCGTAACGGACGGCTGGAGATTTGGCGCCTGCCGGCTGCCGCCGAAAAGCATTAGCTGCCGCCACCTAAATCCGCAGCGGTGATCCGTCGCCGCGCGGTCGCGTTGAACAAATTAGCCGAGCAGCGACTGCAAAGTGCCGGCGAGTTGGGCGGCGCCGAAGGGTTTTGGCACGCAGCCGTCGGCGCCGGAAGCTGCGTCCGCGCCAATTAGCAGAATCTTGGCCGATGGCTCCAGCTCGCGCAATTGGCCGAGCAACTTGCCAACCTCCGCGGTCGGCGCGGCCAATAAGATGAGACGCACTGGGCCGGGGTGCTCACGCACGAGTGCGGCGGCGCCAGGCACGTCGGCGGCCAGCAGCGTGTCGAAGCCAAAATGTTCCAGCAGAGCGCCCGACACCGTGCGCGCCGAGTCGTCGGCGTCGATCACCAGCGCTCGGCCGCTGCCGCGCCAGGCCGGAGCCTGGCTGAATTGCGTGCCGGCTTCCGATGCCGCGTCTGGCAATGGAAAACAGACGCGGACCCGAGTGCCTTGGCCAGGCTGACTCTCGATGCAAAGAGTAGCTCGATGCGCCCGGGCAATGCCCAGCACCGCGGCCAGGCCCAAGCCGCGGCCTTTGCCGCGAGTGCTGAAAAATGGATCCAGTGCGCGGCCGATGGTCGCTCGATCCATGCCGGCCCCCGTATCGGCAACTTGCAGATACACGCCCGGGCCGGGTGGAAAATCTCCCTCGGGCGGCCAGACAACCGAATGGCCGTCGATGCCCGCCGCCCCGGTGCTCGGGCTGCCAGTGCTCAGCGTGCCAGTGCTCAATGTGCCAGTGCTCAGCGTGATGCTGCCGCCGGTTGGCGGCAGGGCCTCGGCCGCATTGGCTACCAGGTGTTCGATCAGTCGCGTGAGCTGCGCTCGATCGACATCGATGGCGGGCAGGGGTTCGGCCAGTTGCCAGCGGAGGGTTGCCTGTGAAGCCGCGACGGCCAGCGACGCCTGCAATCCTCCCAGCAGCCGGTTGAGATCCGTACGGCACAACTCGAGTCGGCAGCGGCCGGCAAAGCCCATGATCTGCTTGCAAAACTCCGCTGCGCGCTCGCCCGCGCTGAGGATCCGCTCCAGCGATGCCTTGGCCGGCGAGTCGGGCCCGGCCGTCAACAGTCCCAGTTCGGCATTGCCCACGACGACCATCAGATGGTTGTTGAACTCGTGGACCATGCCGGTGGCCAGGCGCGCCAGTGCCGCGTGCTTCTCAGCGAGCACGGCGCGCTGGACTTCTTCGGACGCTGACTCAAAGCTCGGATGCTGACGATCGCCCACGAAGACCCCTTCTCAAATCTCACGGCTGTGGCAGGCGATCACTTCTTAGCTTTTGTTGGCGGGGCCGCAGCCGGGCGGGCCGGCGGGGGCTTGACCACTCCCGGGGTTTCCGAGATGACCGTGCCGACAGGATTGAAGAACTTCAGCGTGTCACCGTTGAGCGTGGCCTGTCGCTTGCTGTCGAAGCCGAAGAACTCAACGGTGGGCTCCCCGCCGGTCACCAGGCCGGTGCGCTGCCGCCTGGTTCCCAAGGCATCGATGAAGGCCAGCTTGGGCTGGTCTTCTTCGTTGATATTGAATTCGGCTGTACGTTTGCCGTCTTTGTCCAGGAGCACGATTTCTGGCCGTCCGTCTTTAAGCCCCAGGGCGATGCGCCGCTTGCCATTGTCGTCCTGCACGATAATGGCATCGCCCGCGCCGCGCAGGACCAGCGACTTGGCTTGCAGGATTTCGCCGTCGTTTCCGCCGCCCCCGAGAAAGCCGGAACCCAGTAAGGCGCCCAGCAGGCCGGCAATCACGGCCAAAAAGCCGAGTCCCAGATAGACCCAGCGTTCTTTTTCCAGCTTCTCCAACCGTTGTTGCATTTCCATGGATGACACTCCCCTTGAGCGGTTTGGATTCTTTTGCCGGCCCGGCTGCCGGCAGGCTCTCGATCGATGCCAGGCCGACCAGCCTGGCCGCTGCCGCTATTCTCGACCAAAGTGAATTCGAAGTCCATGCGCACCCCCAGCCAAGGCCGCCGACCGCCCGGCGGGATATAATGGCAGCATGGATCGTCCGGATGCCACCAGCCGACGCGAGTTTCTCAGCGGCGGGGCGGCGCCAGCCGGCGGCAAAGGGGCGGACGAACCGGCCGCCAGCGAGCACGGCTCATCTGCGGCCGAAGCCTACATGGTCCAGCTCAAGCGGCGGGCCATGGCCTGCGACTTCGAGCTGTTTCTCAACGCCGGCCAGTATCCCGATGCCAGCGAAGTGGCCCTGGGGGCCTTCGATCTGATCGAACAGCTCGAGGAGCAACTCTCGGTCTTCCGGCCGACGAGCGAGATCTCGGCGATCAATCAGCAGGCCGCGCAAGGGCCCGTAACCGTCGAGCCGCGCTTGTTCGCGCTGCTTGTGCAGGCGGCAGAGATGTTTCGCGCCTCCGACGGCGCCTACGATATTACGGCGGGCCCGCTGGCCAAGGCTTGGGGTTTTTACCGCCGGGCCGGCGCCATTCCCGAGGCCCACGACTTGCAGGATGCCCTCGAGCGCGTCGGCAGCCAGGACATGCACTTGGATGAAGCGGCCAGCAGCGTCTTTTTTCGAAAACCGGGCATGGAGCTGAACCTCGGCAGCATCGGCAAAGGCTATGCCCTCGATCGGGCAGCCGAGCTGATGGCCGCTGGCGGCGTCGGCGATTTTCTTTGGCATGGGGGACAAAGCAGCGTGCTGGCACGCGGCAGCTCGGCGGGCGGCAGGCAGTCGGGCTGGGCGATCGGCATTCGCGATCCGGTCCGCTCTGATCGGCGGCTGGCCGAGATTGATTTGCACGACCAGGCCTTGAGCACGTCGGGATCGGGAGTCCAATTTTTCCGCCACCGCGGCAAGCGCTACGGCCATATTGTCGACCCCCGCACCGGCTGGCCGGCCGAGGGCATGTTTTCGGCCACGGTCGTGGCTCCGACGGCAGCGGCAGCCGATGCGCTTTCGACCACCTTTTATGTGCTGGGGGTGGAAAAGGCCCTGGCGTATTGCCAGTCGCACCCCGGCATCGGTACCCTGCTGGTTTACCCCAGCGCCCGAGGGAGCAAAGTCGAGTTCACGGTGGCCGGATTGGAGGCCGCCGTCTGGCGGTGCGTTTGAGATGCAGGATCGACCGAGAAATAACTTCCCCAGCCCCCTCCCGTTGCGGAAGAGGACGGAGTGAGGGGGGTCGATCGTAAGTCATTCTCCGACCAACCGGCCCCGGCGGTGTGGGCGTTTCGAAAGTAAGTGGAAAATGCTGGGCGTTGAACCCACGCGGTTTCTGCTGTGCCGTTTTCCGTAGCCCAGTCCCTTCAGGGCTGGGATTTTTCGGCCACGCCCAAGATCGGCCCTCTTTTTCCGACGCGGCCAAAGGCCGCGTCGGAAACAGAGGGCAAACGCGCAGTGCTCGCGCAACCCCAGCCCTGAAGGGACTGGGCTACGGAAAACCATAGGTGCCCACCTACAAATCTGACGCCCAAACGCCCCGGCGAGACCGCTTGCGCCTGTTCATTTCCCCAAAACTCCCTAAGTTGAGATTTCGCCGCCGGCAGATCGAAGTAGAATACTGCGGATCGACTGGCGGCGACCGTGACGGCGACTGCAGTGGGGCGGGCGCCGGATATGCCGATTGGCGCCGGATGTGCGGCCGAGCGGATCGGCCGCGGCCTGTCGTGTAAGGTGTTTTGGTCATCATGATGGCAGCGGCCCCTCCGCCGGTGCGGTCGGAGGACCTATGCCGATGGATTCGAGGCTGGCAGCACACGCGTTCCCCCCGAGGTAATGTTTCTCGTTCATGCTTGACCTGTTCGTTGAGCACATTTCGTACGTCGGCATTGTGGTAGCCTTAATCCTCACGGGCACCGGCTTGCCGATTCCCGAAGAAGTGCTGATCATCATCGCCGGAGCCGCCAGCAGCCAGGGAGTGTTGAACCCTTGGCTGGCGTTCGGTTGCTGCCTGGGCGGCGCGCTGCTGGGCGACCTGGCGACGTACGGCATCGGGCGCCACTTCGGCCAGAACGTGCTCCGCGAACATCCCTGGTTCGCCCGCTTTGTGACGCCCGAACGCGAACGCCAGCTCGAGGAAATGATCCGATCGCATGGACTGAAGGTGTTTTTTCTGGCGCGGTTCCTGGTGGGCCTGCGCAGCCCGATGTATCTGACGGCCGGGATTCTGCGCGTGCCGTTTCGCCGGTTTGTGCTGGTCGACACGTTTTGCGCCAGTATGGTGATCGGCTGTTTTTTTGCACTCAGCTATCGTTTCGCCCCGCAGATCGGGGGCTGGTGGGAACGCATTCGCCAGGCCGAGATCGCGCTCACGGCCACCGTGGTCGTGGGCATCGCAGCGGTGGTGATTTTTTTCTATGTGCGCCATCGCCGCCGCGCGGCCCAAGCGCGATCCGAGCAACGCGCGGCCCAAGATCAAGCGGTCCATGACCATGACCAGCCGACCAGTGAAAAGAAGTCGGTCGCTTGACGATCGACCGACAGATCGGTATCTCCGTCGCGCGCCGCGGCCGGACCACGAATCGCGCCGCCGCTGGCCGCACGCTGCCGGCGTGGGGGTTCTGCTCATCGCAGTCGTGGCCGGCCTGGCGCCCGCGCCGGCGGCAGCCCAATTGCCGGCGATCAATCTGCACTTAGCGCAGCAGTTGCGACACGTGCGACCGTGGATGGTGGGCGGCCGCATCTCGGTCGCCGGCATCGATCCCACGCGCAGCACCAACGTCACGGCGCGCGGCATCCAGCAGCAAGAGCGGCTGCAAGTGAATTTCAGCAACGGCCTGGTGTCGCTAAACTACGAAATGGTCACCCCGGCGTTTCAATTGACGATCACGGTAACCGACAGCAACGAAGTGATCGTGCGGCGGGTGCCAAAAAGCCCGGCGTCGGAGACGGGCCTCGAATTCGTGCAGCCGGCCGACGGGCAGCTTGCCTTGCGCGTGACCCACGGCGAGCGGCAACAGCACCTCCGGGCGCCCAGCTACTGGCACTTGGCTTTGGCCTGGCCCAAGGTGTGCGAGACCGAGTTAGCGCCGATTCTGGAAGTGCTGCGGCCCGACTGGGGGCTGGCGAAAACGGCCACGGAACTCGAGGCCGCGCTCCAGCGCGACGCGCGGCACTTTCGTCCCTTGGATCGCAACCGCCTGCAGCAACTGTTGCGGGAGTTGGGCAGCCGCGAGTTTGCCCGGCGCGAGGCGGCCCAGCGCCAATTGCAGGAGGCCGGCGAGACGATCTTGCCGTTTTTGCGGGCGATCGACCGCGGCCATCTGGATGCCGAACAAGCGTTTCGCGTCCGCAGCGTGATCCACGGCATGCACTCGGAACTGGAAGAAGACGCGCCGTCAAGCCTGGCCCCCTGGCTCGCCGGCGATCCGTATATCTGGCTAACTTTGCTCGATCGCGAGCAGGAGCCCTTGCGCCGCTTCGCGGCCGAGCAACTCGGCCGGCTGCTCGACAAGACCATCCGCTTCGACCCCGCAGCCGACGCGGCCGTTCGCCAGCGCCAGCTCAAGGCCATTACCGCCGAAGTCAACGCGGCCTGGGGACTTTAGGAAGTGATGAATGATGAGTGATGAGTGCTGAATGCCGGACGATGAACGACGGAATTTAGCCCCGGCATTCATGCCGGGTTTTCGGCTTGAACCAACGAGGAGATTCGCATGAAACGGTATGGATGGTTGGTTGTGCTGTGCGGTTTGATGGCGGTGGCGAGTTGCACGTTCCGCGATACGAGCAAAAACGAAGAAACCCGGGTCTCCGGCGCCAATCGCGAGTCGCCGCCGCCGGCGGGCGTGACGGAAGATCCGGGCGCGCCGCAGCCCCAGCCCTGACAACAATTTCCTGTGACCACCGGGGCGGATGGGGTATTTCACCCCCGTCGCCAGTCGGCGGATCGGAGCCGGCTTCTAATACGCAACTGGGGGACTCGAATTGATCGGCTGTAACAAGCGCCGCTGAGCTACGCTTCAGTAGGAGGACACAACGACATCCTCCAGCGACGAAGGAGCCGATCCCATGCCACTGCAATACATCCTGGCGGCGGTCGTCGAAAAAAATCAGCGGCTTGCGGCTGAAAAAAACAGGCCCCAAGCATCAAATCCACGGACCGCGATCCGTGGGCTTCCATCCGCTCGCCCGTCTGCCGCCGGCTAGGGCGCTGCTTGTGCCCCGCGGGGGGCAGCGGTAGAAACTACGCTTGATGGAAACCATTCTGGTCACCGGCGGCGCCGGCTTTATCGGCAGCACGTTTGTCCGCCAATGGATTGCCCACGAGGCGCACGGCGTCGTCAATCTCGATAAGTTGACCTATGCGGGCAATCTCGATTCGCTGGCCGAGATTGCCGACAATCCGCGGCACCTGTTCGTGCAGGGCGATAT